>SBAV01000336.1 GCA_005239965.1 Methylobacter tundripaludum | reverse complement strand
ATATTTCTACGTATATTTTTTCGTGTTTTTCGTGCCTTCCGTGGACAAATAAGGTTTCATTGGGGATATTCTTTCGTGGAAATCACCTTATTACCCGAATGCTCTGAATTTCACTGCGAAAAGCCAGTGAAGCCGCCTAAAACCATCAGATCTGCATGAGAAAAAGTCAATATCAACTCACAAGATTAACTATTGCGCTATAAAAGGCTAGTACTCAGTCACTCTTTAAGTGTCGGGTGTATTTTTGTCCAGTGTGCGACCTACGAGGTTTTTAAAACCTCGTAGGTCTTTCGATTTACCCGACAGAATAAATGTGACTGAGTACTAGCTTCCAAGGAAAATGGAAATTGCCAAAGTCGGCTTACAATAATTTGATAAATAATCCAAACAACTTAACCTTTCTTAACAAAAGGAGTGTTGTGTTTTTAAACAGGGGTGGCTATCTTATCTCGAATTTAGCCATTTTTGAGAGTTTGAAGCCTAGTGGAAATAGGCGTTAAATCAATGTATTAATTTATCAGGGGTTGAAGTTACGGCCTGATCTTTCATAATTCAGTTGATACTATTTTCAAGCAGTGCGCCATAAGTCGAAGCTAGGGCAAAAAATAGCTAAATTCGCGTATAAGTTTTTCTTTATAACACTCAGAAGGATGGTATTAAGATGAAATATAAGATGATTAAGCGAATGATTCCCCTGTGTCTGTTGGCGCTGAGCTTGCATCATGAGGCTGCTTGGTCGAAGGGTAGTAGCCTTCACGCTGCTGGTTGTTCATTGAAAACCCTTGCTGGAAGTTATAGCTGGGATGAAGAAACCCGTACCGATTATTCAAAATTAGGCTACTCAAAATTCGGGCAAGGCTGGGTTTTCGCTGTTAGCGTAGGCCGGGAAGTCAATGATGGTAAAGGCCACATAACATCTGGACAAATGACCATCAATAATACCTATGACGGCAAGGTAAAAACTGAAACTTATACAGGCGTGGTAGAAGTTAGGGCAAATTGTGTTGGTTCTTATCACATTACACTCGCCGACGGAACAAGCGGTGGCGGCGGGGTCATTTACATCGACCCAAAAACTCGGAATTTTACCCTGCTTGACGCATATAACATCGGCACCGCAAAATTTGTTAGGGATGGAAACTGAGGTAAATACAAGATGCGTAGGTACCTATGCCAGCAGGGGCGATTGAAATTCAACATCAAGGCACGGTGATGCCAAATATTCTCAACACCTTCATCAACCCAGCGCAACAAGCATCAATCCGGGCTCCGATAGAAGAAGCCCGGACGCTCCCGCGCCAAGCTTTTACCTCCGAAGCATTCTTCGAGCTGGAGATAGAACGACTCTTTTCCCGGCACTGGACAGCGCTCTGTTTTGCACAACAAGTACCAAAGCCCGGTCACCTGCTGCCTGTGGAGTTTAGCGGAATTCCATTGCTAATCGTTCATGGCGACGATGGCGCGTTACGAGTCTTCCATAACATCGTTCCCTACGACGGTTGCCTGGCCGTCATCGAACCCATCGTGACTCAAACAGACATCACCACTCCCTATCATGGCTGGCGCTACGACTTGCGCGGCAAACTCCTCGCAATTCCTTACTGGGATGGTAGCGCGCAAGGCGATCTGTCCTCGCTGCATGGCCGTTCGGGCGATCTTGTTGAAGTCCGCAGTCAAATTGAACTGGGAATTGTATTCATTGACCTGAGTGGTGCGGCAGAATCCTTCGAGTCTCAAATCGAGCCGCTGAGGAAGCAGTTATCGGAGTATCGCACCCTCGATTTGGACATCGGCCATGACGAAAACGGTGAACCGCTCTTTGACGAAGAAGATTTGGCGACAAACTGGAAAACCCACTACGAAAACTGGGCAATCAACGTGCTGCATGAAGCCTTCACGCATGAAATTTATGCAGAATCGCCACAGATTCCACGGGTGAACGACGCTGGCGAAAAAACCTACGTCGAACACATCGACGGTTCCCTGATGGCGCTGTCCTACCTTGAGCAAGATTTCGCCGAGACTTACGAACTGGACGATATGCCCTTCACCCATTTAGGGGTAGACCCGGCGACTTTGCCCGAACGCGCGTTCATTGGCTCACTGTTCCCTAATGTGCATCTGGCGGTATTTCCGTATTTCATCCACATTATTATCGCGCTTCCCGTCAGCGCAGGACGAACGCGGACGCTAAGGGCGCAGTTTTATGAGGCGGCATCGGCGGCCAACCCCGGCTATCTTGAAGAACGTCTTGCCCTGATGGAAGATTTCAAACAAGCCGGCATCGAAGATGGACGTATCACGCAGGCAGTGCAGAAGGCACGGCGGTCACCGGTATGCGAGCAGCAGTTTTATTCCCCTTTCTGGGACAGAATGCATTATAACTTTTCAAATACCGTACTCAAGGCACTTGAAAAACGGTAATAAAGGCTGGTAATTAAGAGACAAAACATGGCAACAGGTATGGAACGTTTACAGTTTATGGTCGGGGAATGGGATATTAAGGCTTATAACATGGGTGAAGAAGGAAAATGGGTGGATAGCCCGCTCCCCAAATGGACCAAAATCGAACCGCTGTTTGGCGGTGTATTTCTGCAGGAACAGGAAGTACCGATGCAGGTCGGCGATGCAACGATCCGTTTCTTTATCATGTGGTCATACGACAAATACCGCCAAACCTTCAGAATGCTTGCCTGCGATGACCACGACGGATTAATGGACATACTCGAAGGCAATTTTGAAGGCAATACCGATACAATTGTGGTCAGCAATGTTAGCACCGGCACAGGCATGTTGGATACGGATGGTCATCCAGTCGGCCTTCGCCTTTCATCCACCAAAACGAGCGATGATGGTTTTACGGATGAAATGCACGAATCCTTTGATGGGGGACAAAGTTGGTCACCGGTCTATCGCGCCGTTCATACCCGCAAACGGTGAGCGAGGAAACTTAGCCCGTGAACCCAAAAGTTGAACAGCTCCTTATTTCTGCCCTGCACAAGCTTGAACCCGACGGTCGCCCCATACCGCATAATTGTTTGCAAAGTGCGTTGTCCAAAACATTGAGAACGCTCATACCGGCACCTTACCAGTCACCCTGGATGGAGTGGGAGTATGGCACCTGGATAGGTTCATTTGCTGGCTTCGACGAAGTAGGACGCCAACTTGGTGAAGCCAATGTACTGCCCGAATGGATGGCGACACCGTTGAAAGACAGCTGGCGCCCCTTTAAAGGCCCTGGCGTCAGATCTGGACATCCCTTTAATGTTGACGCCATGCACGAAATGCTTCACTGTTGGGAAGACCTGTTGCTGGATGCGGCAACATTGCGGGCTATGTATTGCCATCACCATCACCGAGAGGGACGCCTGTCGGCAAAAGATCTTTATCTCATTACAACCGTTGCGGTTTCCATCCCGAGCTTCCTGCTCCGCCGGGGCGATGCGCCAACAGCCAATGGCGCCCTGCCAAGGCGAGCTGCCGCAGCTTTCAAGGTCATCGGCGGGATGTATGCAGCCACCAACCGCATGATGAGCCAGAGGCATCCAATGCTCACGCAGGCTGAGCTGAACATCGATGAGTTCCTGCAATATCTTGAAGATGAGCGCCTGCTCCTGTCACCCGAATCGCGGGCTTGTGCAGCACCGGTCAAGATGATTCGGCAGATAGTCGGCACAGTCATCGACCCCGGCTCAGATCAACCCGTTCACGAGGGCCTCCCCCACCTGGGCAGTGACGCTGAGCGAGCCTTCGCTTACGGTACCCTGTGTGCCCGTGTCGATCTGGGTGTATTGCTCCACTGGCGCAGCCTCAAACACTGTCTGCACCCGCTTTTGCAGCATCCAGATACGCCACCGGCAGTACGTGATGCGCTGTTACAGGAACGAGAGCTTGGCATAGAAGACAATACCCCGTTACGCGCATATGGCGAGGTTGCGCAGCATCTACTGGCCCTGTTTGAATCCACAGAACCGGAACAAGCGTTCATGGCCGCCCTTCCTCTTTTGGAACCAGAGGCACAAGACATCAGTGTCGAAACAATTGGTGCCAACTGTTATCGGATTGAAACGGCCATGCGGACTTTTGCCCGCCAACAACAGTCCAGTCTCGATCAGCTCCTGCAACGGGAATCACCGCAACTACTGGAAGATGCCTGGTCGCCAGCCCCAGGGTCGATTTTCCTAAAAGATTTGTTTAAGGCCGATCCACGACTAGCGGTTTCTTTATAGCAGCCATCACCAAGCTTTTCATGACCGCTCAACGGCTTCCTTTCGCAATATTGTGATGGATTAGAAACATTTCTTCGGCAAGCTTTGAAATACTGGCTGTTTGGTAACCTTGCAAATCGGTATGGATCGTATCTTTCATTACGCCGGTCCATTTCACAGGTAACGCCTTGGCTCCGAGCATCATGCCCATGATGGATCCCACCGTCGCACCGTTGCAGTCCGTATCGAAGCAGGCGAGTACAGTCCGGGTGATGGCCCTTTCATAATCACCCTCCCCATACAGCAAACCCATTGCAACAATCTGTGCATTGGAAATAGTGTGGCACCAGTGATGCGGACGCGTTTCATTCCAGCGCTTGTGTATGTATTTCATCGTTTCGGAATAGGAGGCACCGGCTGCGTATCGATTCAGTATCTCGGTTATGGCTTCGAAAATCCTGCTTTTTTCCGGAATTTCGCTGAGGCCTGTTTCGATGACGCAACGCACATCAGTTTGAGTCATAGCGACCGCCAGCATTGCCGCTACCCACATCGCGCCGTAAATGCCGTTTTTTACGTGGGAAATGCTTGCATCTCGCCAGGCCAGTTCCGCAGCCAGTTCCGGTTGACCCAACGCAACGTAGCCAAAAAAATCTGCACGGATTTGTGCGCCGATCCATTCGCGGTAAGGATTGCGGACAACAGCGGAATCAGGTGGTTCGATGTTGGCGGTAAAGTTGCGATAAGCCACGCGTTCGGCCGTGCAAGTACGCAAAATAGGGATGTTTTCCATCCAGAAGTCGGCCATATCCGATGGCGTAAAGTTTATTCCTTTCCGCTGTACCAGCGCCATTGCCATAACGGTGTAGTTGGTATCGTCGTCCCCCGGAAAACTATCTAACATCCTATAATTCCAGAGGTTTACAAAACCGAGTTCCTGGTAATCCTTTTCGGTAAGCTTCGGCAGCCGCCAGAGATAATCCGGTATTTCCTCGCAACCAGCACGATCCATTAGCAGCCGCAGCCTTGGACTTTGCACCCCTTCAATGGGCTTACCCAGCAGGCAGCCTGCACAGCGCCCCAGCCACGCACCAGCAATGTGATCCCGTTTTATGGTTTCCGAAACAGTAATGGGCAACACGCGAGGCCCCGCAGCCCGGTGAGCCCGTATAGCATCCAGGCCGGATGGCTCAACATAGCGATAGTCCGGGCGCATCGGCAAGAGACGGGCTTTATCGAGCAAATCGTTCACCGCTTTCTGGAACAGCGCATCCTCGGATACATCTTCAGAAAGAAGCCGTGCAAACTCCGGCTCGACCCTACGGGTATCACGGCCTTCATCAGCCAACTGTTGCAGCTCTGTCCTCAGATCCTCTTTGTTCCACCATAACCATGCATGCTTCATGAGCTTTTGTTCTCCGTTTCACGATAACGCCGTGGATCAATCATTTTGGCAAAGATACGACCGCGCAACTTTAGCAATCACGCATTCAAATCGGTTATTGTTGTGTCCTAAGTTCCCTTCGGGACGGGATTGAGTCCGCAGCGCCATGACGTGTGACGCATATCGCTGCTGCACGGGTTGCATATGCGAGAGCGGCCTTTGGATCATTGGTGCTGATGAGTTCAGCCAAAAAGAAGCCAATAAATGTGTCGCCAGCGCCTGTTGTGTCCACACCATGGACTTTTTCTGCAGGCTGGAAGAATCGGGCTTGTGGACTGAAATAGGCGGCACCTTTATTGCCCATGGTGAGTACAAGCGCTATTTGAGGAAATCGCTGGTTGAGGGTCTCGTAGATTCTTTCCGGTTCGCTTTCTTCAGTGAGGCTATGGGCCTCGGTCTCATTCACGATAAGAATGTCCACTAGCCCAATTGGATAATTTAACACGTCTGCACTCATAGGCGCGGGGTTAAAAACGATCTTCAGCCCCTTCGCTTTTGCGGACTGGATTATCAGTGGCACAGCGTTCACCTCGTTTTGAACGAGAAGATAATCATCCGGCTCGAAATCTGCAACGATACGCTGCACGTCTGATTCGCTCATGAGTTGGTTTGCACCCCCAACGATTATAATGGCATTTTCACCCGCCGCATTCACCTGAATGATAGCGTGTCCGCTTGACCCACTGATTATTTCTACAAATCCCGTGTCCACTCCTTTATCTTCCATCAATGTCTTCAGCCAGGTATCTGTAGAACCCACCTTGCCGGCATGATACACGTAGGCACCGGCCTGGGCGAGCGCAATGGACTGGTTTAGGCCCTTGCCACCGGCAAAGCGTCGATACTCCTGACAACTGATCGTTTCTCCGGGACGCACGAAATGCTCGACTGTATAGACATAATCAACATTGATCGATCCGAAGTTCAACACGCTTTTCATTGCTGCAAATTCCAAAAAGTAATCTTCACTTTTTATGTTTGTACACCATTCATTTAAATTTGACAACAAGGGTTTTAGTAATTATTGAAAACCAATAGAATATCCAAATATATAGCCAATAACCTGTCTGGTTTTTATACGATAAAAGCATAAAGATGAAAGAGTCGGGATAACAGCGGCGACATGGAAAATAAGATTCGAAGAAGTGTATAGTGGAGCAGAGCACTCGTTTAAATTGGCCAGCGATAGTGGCAAATATTGGGCGCTGATTTACAGTTTTAGCAAGATAACTTTGTCCGCAAACATCTGTGGCTTAATGCCTTTGGATATTTACGGTAGAACCGGTTTCATTCAATAAGTGCAGTTTCAACATAAGATAGCGCCAAGAGAAGTGACTGACATATGAAAAATCCAACAAAACCGACACTATTTATTATTCTTTTCTTTGCGTTATATTCTTTCGCCTGCATAAATCTCATTTCTTATATAGAAAAAAATGAGGTTTTTGTCGATGAACCTGGATGGGTTTCATCGGCTAATTACTATACCAATCTGCTCTTACACGGTGATTTCCAACATCAAAAATGGGAATGTACCCAATGTGAAAATTGGGGAAGTTTAAACCCCCACTTGGGTCAATGGATTATTGGACTTTTTCTTAAAGTACAGGTGCCGCAACAAGAACCCGTATTCTTTAATTTATATAATTTCCAGATATCGATGGATGAGAATATAAAACAGGGGAACATACCACCCCGGCAGATTTTGTTGCCTGCTCGAAGCATTTCGGCAATATTTGGTATATTGAGCGGATTTTTGATTTTTTTTATTGGATATTTTTCCAATAATAAATGGCTAGGGGGAATAGCTGCGCTTCTTTTGCTCGGCAATCAATTATTTATTACTTTAAGCACACAGGCAATGACTGATGTGTATTACAACTTTTTTCTGCTTTGTGGGTGTCTTTCCAGCGTATTTTTACTCCGACGCTGTCAAGATAGCAATAGCTTATTGGTTAGCAGCATATATGGGTGTTTTGCAGGATTAGCCAGTTCCGTAAAAATTACAGGGCTGTTACTGGCCGGCTTGCACTTTGTTCTGATAATACTTTATATAAAAATGACCTGTAAGTTGCCAATAAAAAATGCCATACAGTATTTAGCGGTTTTTTTCTTCTCAGCGCTTATCATTATTTATTCGCTCAACCCTTACTTTTGGCCTTCCTTTAAAGAAATCAATGGGGAACAGGTTATTAAAGAAGTAAAAACTATATATAGTGAAGTAAAGACTGGAGAAATGAAAACTGAGAATATGCAGGAAAAATACCCTCAACTTTCAAATTTATCACATCCATTAGAGTTCCCTTATCTGTTTGTCAGGTGGAATAAACTGATGGATAATCAGCTAAAAAACTATGCTTGGACATGGAAAGAAAATCGATTAAGAGTACTCCACGAAAGTTTATTCATAGGACTTTCAACTTTTCCCCTAGAGTGGTGTTTTTTCTGTATAGGAATGTTTTTTTATGGGAGGACTTGTGTTAATGCTTTTCATAAAAGACAGCTTATTAAAAGTGTCAGTCCTTTTTTGTTTTTTTTAGTCAATTATGTCTTCATTCTTGCATTTATGAAAATTAGTTGGGACCGATATTATTTACCTCCAATAATAGCCAGTAAACTTATTGTTGCGGCAGGGATATATCAAACCTATACCTTAATCTATGCCTTTATTTTGCAGAACCCTTTTATACAAAAGGCCCAAAAACAACGAAATGAGAAAAAACCATTGAGCGTGGAAGGACTCACTATTGATAAGTCCAGTATTCCCCTGGAAACAGCTTCGAATCCTCTGGAAAAATAATACGAAGCGAAACGTAGACTAACTTAAAATTCATACAAATGAGCAACAAAACCGTACAAGAACAGCCGTCTTTGTCTGATCAAAGCAATACGCACCATGATTCTGTGCCGCTTTTTGTTGATCTTGACGGAACCCTGATTAAAACCGATTTATTAATCGAGAGCGCTTTCTTTTTATTAAAAAAACAGCCATGGATGCTATTCGCTATGCTGTACTGGCTGGTATTCGGTAAAGCTCGCCTGAAGGAAGAAATAGCGATACGCTCGGCACTGGACTTTAGCGTCTTGCCGCTGCAAAAAGAGTTCGTTGAATTTTTGCATAACGAAGCAAAACATGGACGGGCATTATACCTGGCGACAGCGTCTGATCGTCGCTTAGCCGAGCCAGTGGCTGAACGACTGGGGATTTTTAAGCAGGTATTAGCCAGTGATGGGCATAATAACCTAAAAGGCGCACGTAAGCTGGAAGCTATATTGGCTTGCTGCAATGGTTCGGCATTTGATTATGCCGGTAATGCGCGTGTTGATCTTGCTATTTGGGCTAAAGCGCGCCGGGCCATCATTGTTAATCCCGATAACGGTGTAATCGCTGTTGCCAGGAAATGTGGCTATGAAATACAGCAGGTGTTTGATGATCGTCCACCAATAGCAAAAACCTGGATACGTGCGTTTCGGATACATCAGTGGGCCAAGAATGTATTGCTGGGCGTACCTATTTTAACGGCGCATGCGTTTAATTTTTCGGCAATTGCCGAGATAGCAGCGGCGTTTACCGCATTCGGCCTGGTCGCCTCGGCCAATTATTTGCTCAATGATCTACTTGACCTGGTTTCAGACCGGCACCACCCGCGCAAATGTAAACGGCCATTTGCAGCCGGCGATCTCGGTTTGGCTTCCGGCATTTTGGCCATGATAATCCTGTTCAGCACAGGTTTTGGCCTGGCCGCCCAACTTTCCGGCCACTTCCTGTTTACGCTGCTTGCCTATTTGGGATTAACGCTCAGTTACTCGTTTTATTTCAAGACAGTTACGCTGATGGATGTGTTGATGCTGGCTTCCCTTTATACCATTCGCATTGTGGCGGGGGCTTATGCCATTGCGGTGCCTTTATCATCATGGTTGCTGGGATTCTCCATGTTTGTTTTTCTCAGCCTGGCCTTAGTCAAGCGCTGCACCGAACTCATGGCTATGCAACGCTTATCGCGCGAAACCATGAAAGGCCGCGATTATAGGGTCTCCGATTACCCGATGCTCAGCGCGATGGGCGTTGCAGCAGGTTATATATCAATATTGGTGTTAGCCTTGTTTATTAGCAGTCCAGAGACAGCCAGCAAATACACCTATCCGGTTTTATTGTGGTTGTTATGCCCACTGATGGCTTATTGGGTGTCTCGCTTGTGGTTAAAAACTTCGCGGGGAGAAATGCACGATGATCCACTGGTTTTTAGTTTAAAAGATTCTGCCAGTTGGATTGTTTTTATTAATATGATGATAGTTACCCTGATATCGATATGAAAGACATGACAATTCCCTGGACAGTTTTAGTGCTGATTTTTATCAGTGTCACCATTTCTGCGGTTGCCCAGGTAACCTTGAAACAAGGCATGTCTTCACCCGCTGTTCAGCAAGGACTTAACGGCGGCTGGCTGGAAATCGTTATCGCGGTTGCCTCCAGTCTCTATGTGTGGTTGGGTCTAATTCTGTACGCCTTGGGCGCAGTGCTTTGGTTAGGCGTATTGGCGCGGATTGATGTGAGCATCGCCTATCCTTTTGTCGGCCTGGGGTTTATTCTCACTGCGCTATTTGGGGTGTTTTTGCTCGGAGAGGCCTTTTCCGTCATACGCTTTGTTGGTACGTGCCTGGTGGTATTAGGCATCATATTGGTTACCCAAGGGTGTTAATTGACAGCCCCATAAGCATCAACTTAAGGCATAAAACTACGAAGAACACGAAGTTCACGAAGAAAAGAGAAAGCAAAAACTTCGTGTTCTCTGTGTTCTTCGTGGTTAACTGATTAATCTGCTTGCATTTTATAGGT
>SBAV01000414.1 GCA_005239965.1 Methylobacter tundripaludum | reverse complement strand
ATTCATTGGATCTTCAATATTCCAAAAAGGCTGGTTCAGTTGTTTCAAGGAATTGTCGCGAAAATCTTTTAAGAATAAATTTGATGAACCATCACTGTAGTTAACATAGGCGTGGTAAACCAATCTGCCACGCAGTGTTACAGGGAATTTCGAATCGGCTTGTAAAACAGGGTTTGTTGTACACTGGGCGTAACTGGCAAGGCTGACTGCCAGTGATGAAATAATAACGGGCAAGGCGAAGATCATTCTCATGTTATTGTTGAATGTAAGTTAAGGTTAATGGAAAGTTTAGATGGTTATTTTGAGTACACACGCAACCGGAGGTACTTGAGGCAAGCCGGTGAGAGATACGTTTTATGAAAAACGTTCGTTCTTACTGGATCGATTGGGAGATTGTTTTTTAAAGGTGGGCTTTTAGTGTCAAGTTAATTTTACATTAAATCTTTTTTATTAAGAACAATTGTTATTTTTATTAGTTGCTTAGTAAAAAATAAACATGGATATTATGCCTCCGGATCTATTTCATTGACTGCAATCCTTGTTTACAGAAGCGTCCATAACCCTGCTAAAATAAAAAACTTTTCACAAAAAACAGAACGCCATCCATGGAAAAAACATACGCACCGCACGCAATCGAACAACACTGGTATCAGACCTGGGAAGAAAAAGGCTATTTTGCAGCCAAACCGGACGGCAAATCCTATTGCATCATGATTCCACCGCCCAATGTCACGGGCAGTTTACATATGGGTCATGCATTTCAGGACACCATCATGGATGCGTTGATCCGTTACCACCGTATGAAAGGATGCAGTACCTTATGGCAAGCCGGTACCGACCACGCCGGTATTGCAACGCAAATGGTGGTGGAGCGTTTATGCAATGCTGAGGGCAAGACCCGGCATGATTATGGCCGGGAAAAATTTATTGAAAAAGTCTGGCAGTGGAAGGAAGAGTCAGGCGGCACCATTACCCGCCAGTTGCGGCGAATGGGTTCGTCGCTGGATTGGAACCGCGAACGCTTTACCATGGACGATGGCATGTCCGATGCGGTGCAGGAAGTCTTTATTCGCTTGCATGAAGAAGGGTTGATTTATCGTGGCAAACGTTTGGTCAACTGGGATCCAATCCTGCATACGGCAGTTTCCGACCTGGAAGTGTTGTCGGAAGAAGAAAATGGCTTTATGTGGCATTTGCGCTATCCCTTGGCAAATGGAACGGGGTATTTGATCGTTGCCACGACCCGTCCTGAAACCATGTTGGGCGATGCGGCAGTCGCCATTCATCCGGCTGATGAACGGTACAAGCATTTGCTGGGGGAATTTGTGGAATTGCCGCTTTCCGGTCGCCGTATCCCGATTATTGCCGATGAGTATGTTGATCCCGAATTTGGTACGGGCTGCGTCAAGATTACGCCCGCCCATGATTTTAATGATTATGATGTTTGGCTGCGGCACCGGCATCATACGGTTATTCAGGATTTGCCACACGGTGGCTTGATTAACATCTTCACCATCGATGCCAGCCTTTGCGTAGATGCTTTGATTCCGGAAAAATATCAGGGACTTGACCGTTTTGACGCGCGAAAGCAAATCGTTAGCGATCTCGAAACACAAGGTTTGCTGGAAAAAATCGTCGATCATAAATTGATGGTGCCTCGGGGCGACCGGACTGGCAGCGTGATTGAACCCTTATTGACCGATCAATGGTATGTAAAGGTTGAGCCCCTGGCAAAGCCCGCCATTGAAGCGGTAGAAAACGGCACTATCAAATTTGTTCCTGACAATTGGAAAAACACTTATTTTGACTGGATGCGCAATATCCAGGACTGGTGTATTTCCCGGCAAATCTGGTGGGGGCACCGTATTCCGGCCTGGTATGATGACCAAGGCAATGTCTATGTCGGCCGCTCCGAGCAAGCCATTCGGGAGCAGCATCATTTGCCCGGAGATTATCCTTTGAAACAGGATGAAGATGTACTGGATACCTGGTTTTCGTCGGCATTATGGCCGTTTTCTACTTTAGGATGGCCTGGGCAAACGCCGGAACTGGCCAAGCATTATCCGTCCAGTGTGTTGGTGACCGGCTTTGACATCATCTTCTTCTGGGTGGCGCGGATGATTATGATGGGCTTGAAATTTCAGGGTGATGTGCCGTTCCGTGAGGTATACATTCACGGTTTAGTGCGTGATGCCGAAGGCCAGAAAATGTCCAAGTCCAAAGGCAACGTGCTTGACCCCATTGATATTATTGATGGTATTGATCTGGAAACGCTGGTTGCCAAACGTATCTCCGGCATGATGCAGCCGCATCTGGCCAAAAAAATTGAACAGGCGACCCGTAAGCAATTTCCGGATGGTATTCCTTCTTACGGCACCGATGCCTTGCGTTTTACTTTTGCCTCTTTGGCATCGACAGGCCGAGACATTCGTTTTGATTTGGCACGCACGGAAGGTTATCGCAACTTCTGTAACAAGCTGTGGAATGCAGCGCGTTTTGTATTGATGAATACAGACGACTGCATGGATGCAGGAGGTAGAGCAATGCAAGGAGCAATTGCCGACGACTGCATACCCTCTGGGACACAAGTGGATGCAGGAGATAGAGCAACGCAGGGAGCAGTTGCCGGAGAAGACAACGGCTTAACCGATGCGGCCTGTCAGTACACCGTGGTGGATAGTTGGATCAATACCCGCTTAAATCAGGTGATTACTGCTACCAGCCATGCCATAGACAACTACCGTTTTGATCTGGCTGCACAGGCTATCTACGAGTTTACCTGGAACGAATATTGCGACTGGTATCTGGAGCTGGCGAAGATTTCTTTGCAATCTGACAATGCAGCTGTGCAACGTGGTACCCGTAAAACTTTATTAAGCGTGCTGGAAAAATTATTGCGCTTGTCACATCCCATTATGCCGTTTATTACCGAAGAAATTTGGCAAACTGTCGCGCCACTAGCGGGTGTCAATGCCGATACGATTATGTTGCAACCTTATCCCAGTGTTGATGCGTCCCAAAATAATCATGGGGCTGTCGCCGAAATGGAATGGGTGATGAATTTTATCTTGGGAGTTCGTCGTATCCGTGGCGAAATGAATATTGCGCCCGGTAAGCCTTTGCCTGTATTGTTGAAAAATGGCTCGGTTAGCGATCAGCAAAGCGTGGCTGATAATCAAAGCTATTTGCAAAAACTGGCTCGATTGGAATCCATAACCTGGTTAACAGATGATGAAATCGCGCCTGAATCAGCAATTGCTTTGGTGGGTGAGATGCAAATTTTGATTCCCATGGCCGGATTGATCGACAAACAAGCCGAGCTTGCACGGTTGGACAAAGAAATCCAAAGAATTAAAAATGATTTACCCCGCGTTGAAGGCAAACTCAGCAATCCGGCTTTTGTTGATAAAGCGCCACAGGACGTGATCGACAAGGAAAAAACTAAATTAGCAGAGCTACGTTCTTTACTGCATAATCTTGAAGAGCAACAACGTAAAATACAAACCTTGTAAAATCTTAAGATACAAACACTGCCGGCCACAAATAAATGTAACGGTTTGTGGCTGGCAAGTCTTGGAATCTGTTAACGGACTTAAACGGTCTATAGATTGAATAAAACCGTTATTTCATCTATATTTTTCTCGTTACATCTCACTAGATATTTATCTTATGGCAACTGTACCAATAGATTTTCGCCTGAGCGGTCTTACCAACTGCCTGATCCAAGAGGGGCTGCTGACTGAAAGCGCGGCAAAAATACATGATCAGGAAGCAAAAAAAAACAAAGTTCCCTTAATCAGTTACTTGGTTGCTGCTAAATTGGTCGATAGCAAAAAAGTCGCGTCAATCGCAACGGTAGCATTTGGCGTGCCTTATTTTGATTTGGATGCCATCGACAAAACCAATCTTCCGATCAATTTGGTGAGCGAGGCCCTGATCCGCAAGCACCATGCACTGCCGCTGTTTAAACGCGGTAAAACGCTGTTTATCGCGATGTCTGACCCCACTAATCTCCAGGCTTTGGACGATATTAAATTTCAAAGTCGGCTTAATCCAGAGACTATATTGGTTGAAGAAACCAAATTAGTTAACGCTATTGAATCTTCGCTGGAATCTATCAACACAGCCATGACCGATTTGCTGGATGCCGATTTGGATAATTTGGTGACATCAGCGGGAGGTGATGAAGAAGGGTTGGTTAAAGATGCCATTAACGTCGACATTGACGATGCGCCGATCGTGCGTTTCGTTAACAAGATTTTGCTGGATGCCATCAAAAAAGGCGTATCGGACATACACATGGAACCGTATGAAAAAAACTTCCGTATCCGCTTTAGGGCTGACGGCATACTTTTTACGGTTCCAAGCCCGCCCGCCAATATAGCCAGCCGAATCATATCCCGCATAAAAGTGATGGCCAAAATGGATATTGCCGAGCGCCGCGTGCCTCAGGATGGCCGGATTAAGTTGACCATATCGAAAAGCCGGGCGCTGGATTTCCGTGTCAACACCTGTCCGACCTTATTTGGTGAAAAAGTGGTATTGCGGATTCTGGACTCCACAGCCGCACATATCGGTATCGAAAAATTGGGCTTTGAAGCCGAGCAAGAACGGCTGTTTTTACAGGCCATTAATAAACCCTATGGCATGGTGCTGGTGACAGGGCCTACGGGCAGCGGAAAAACCGTGACCTTATACACTGGCTTAAATTTGCTGAACAATGTCGAACGTAACATTTCCACTGCTGAGGATCCGGTCGAGATTACCGTAGAAGGCATCAATCAGGTTAACGTCAATCCCAAGGCAGGTTTAACGTTTGCCACGGCATTACGTTCATTTTTACGGCAAGATCCCGACATCATCATGGTAGGGGAAATTCGAGATTTAGAGACCGCTGAAATTGCTGTGAAAGCAGCGCAAACAGGCCACTTGGTATTGTCGACGCTGCATACCAATGATGCGCCACAAACGTTAAACCGACTGATGCAAATGGGGATTGAACCTTTCAATATTGTGTCAGCCGTTAACTTAATTATGGCACAGCGTCTGGCGCGTCGGTTGTGTGAGCACTGTAAAGCGCCCGTTAATTACCCTGACAATGTCCTGCAGTCCATCGGTTTTAGTGAAGATGAGATTAATAACCTGACAATCTATGGTCCTGTAGGGTGTGAAAACTGTACTAATGGTTATAAGGGCCGAGTGGGAATTTATCAGGTGATGACATTAAGCGACACAATGCGCCAACTCATACTTGAAGGGGGCAATGCGCTACAACTTGCCGAGCAGGCCGCTAAAGAAGGTATTAATGATTTACGCGCATCGGGATTAAACAAAGTACGCTCAGGTATTACCAGTCTTGAAGAAATTGACAGAGTCACTAAGGAATAATCATGACAGAACAAATTGATCAATTGAGTTTTAATTGGGAGGGTAAAGATAAGACCGGGAAAAGAACCAAGGGAGAAATTGCTGCCAAAAATGAAGCTATCGCCCGCACCGAATTAAGACGACAGGGTATTAAGGTGATTAGCCTAAAAGCCAAGTCAAAATCGTTGTTCAGCCCCCGGACAAGGCCGATAACCGCTGCCGATATTGCCGTTTTCTCACGTCAGTTGGCCACCATGCTTGGCGCGGGGGTACCTTTGGTGCAATCCTTTGATATTGTCGCCAGGGGGCATGAAAATCCCAGTATGCAAAACATGTTATTGGATGTTAAGGCCGATATCGAAGCAGGCAGTACGTTAACGGAAGCGTTGGGTAAAAAGCCGTTGTATTTTGATGAGCTGTTTTGTAACCTGGTGCGAGCCGGTGAACATGCCGGTATTTTGGAAACGTTACTGGACAAAATTGCCACCTACAAAGAAAAAACGGAGTCAATGAAGAAAAAAATCAAGAAAGCATTGACGTATCCAATTGCTGTCCTTGTTGTCGCTTTTATTGTAACCGTTATTCTTTTGGTGTTTGTGGTACCGGTGTTTGAAGATTTATTTAAAAGTTTTGGTGCTGATTTGCCAGCTTTTACCCGCATGGTCATCAATATGTCGGAATGGATGCAGGAATGGTGGTGGGTAGTTATTGGCGTGATTGTTGCTGCCGTGTATGCTTTTATCTATTTTAAAAAACGGTCGCGCGAATTTAATCATTTACTCGACCGTACATTACTGAAAATACCTGTCGTAGGCATGATTTTAAACAAATCCGCTGTTGCACGTTTTGCAAGAACGTTGTCAACAATGTCAGCAGCAGGCGTGCCTTTGGTTGATGCGCTGGAGTCGGTGGCAGGTGCGTGCGGTAATATTATCTATGCGGATGCCGTGTTAAAAATGCGCGAAGAAGTGGCAACCGGGCAACGCCTGCAGTTCGCCATGCAACAAACCACGCTGTTTCCTCACATGGTGCAGCAGATGGTGGCTATCGGCGAAGAATCAGGATCTATTGATAGTATGCTGGCAAAAGTGGCTGATTTTTATGAAGAAGATGTCGATAACCTTATCGATAACCTTAGCAGCTTAATGGAGCCTTTGATTATGGTGGTATTGGGGATTTTAGTCGGCGGCTTGATTATTGCCATGTATTTGCCTATTTTCAAAATGGGTGCGGCCGTGGGTTAATCAGCTCACTATTAATTTTTATTAATATGATAGATAATTTTTAAATAAGATATTGGTTAGCTAACCCCCTACATGTGCAACATACCATGGTATTAAATACCTTATCACCTTATTATTTTTCTGCGCTCGTAGGTGTTATCGGTCTACTGGTGGGTAGTTTTCTTAATGTGGTGATTTACAGGCTGCCGATTATGATGCGCCGGGATTGGCGCATGGAGTGCGCTGAATATCTACAGCTTGAGCTCGATGACATCGATAACGGCGAAAAGCCGTTCAACCTGGTTTTGCCGCTATCGCGCTGCCCAGAATGTAAGATTCCTATCAAGCCCTATCAAAATATTCCTGTCATCAGCTATATTCTATTAAAGGGGCGCTGTAGGCAATGCCGTTATCCGATTTCAATGCGCTATCCTGCTATTGAAGTTTTGACCTTATTGTTATCCATAGCTATTGCATGGTATTTGGGTTGTACGCTACAAACCGTTTTTGCTTTACTGTTAACGTGGTCGTTGATTGCCCTCAGTTTTATTGATATTGATCAGCATCTGTTACCTGACGCCATTACTTTGCCGTTACTTTGGTTAGGGTTGTTATTAAGCGTGTTTACTGTGTTTACCGATGCACACAGCAGTATTATTGGCGCAATTGCCGGTTATCTCGTGCTGTGGAGTATTTATCACCTGTTTAAACTGGCCACCGGCAAAGAAGGTATGGGTTACGGTGATTTTAAATTACTCGCTCTATTCGGTGCCTGGTTAGGTTGGCAGTATTTGCCAATTATTATTTTGTTGTCGTCGCTGGTTGGTGCAATCATAGGCAGTACTTTGATTGTCTTTGGCAATCGTGATCGCAATATTCCTATTCCTTTTGGGCCTTATCTGGCGGCTGCGGGATGGATAGCTCTTTTATGGGGCAAGCAGATTAATCAGCTATACTTAAACGCGGTAGGGCTATAAACAATGCTCAAAATCGGTTTGACGGGCGGCATAGGCAGTGGCAAAACGACAGTGACCCAACTGTTTACTGCGCTTAACGTCCCTGTTATTGATGCTGATGAAATCGCCCATCAGCTGGTTGAACCCGGGCAGCCCGCCCTTGAGAAAATAAAGGAAGCATTTGGAACAGGTTTTGTCACTGCAGAAGGGGTGCTAGATCGAAAAAAAATGCGCGACTGCATTTTTTCTGATAGCCATGCCAAACAAAAACTGGAAGCTATTTTGCATCCTATGATTTACAGCGCCATACAATCAAAACTAACCCAACTGCATGCACCGTACTGTATTATTTGTGTGCCTTTGCTGTTTGAAACTAAAATGGAAAATATTGCTGATAGAATACTGGTTGTCGATTGCCCAGTAGAACAGCAAATAGAGCGTGTCAGAAAAAGGGAAGATATGACGATTGAAAAAATTCAGGCGATAATTGAAAGCCAGATAGCGAGGGACATTAGGCTATCAAATGCCGATGATGTTATTGATAACGCAAAAATGGAAGCTAGCCTTACCCAGCAGGTCAATATGCTGCATCATTTATATATTTCATTAAGTACACTTTAGGATAAAACTGTCTGTGAATACCGCCATTACCTATGAATTTCCACTCAATGAACGGATCCGAGTTTTCATACGGCTCGAACAACTTTTTCAACAATTCAGCCACTTTTTAGTAAGGGATACTATTGCTGATAAACGTATAGCCATTAATATCTTGCTGGATATTGTGTCCATTTTTAGACGGAACAATCTCAAATCAGAAATATTGCAAGAACTGGAGCGCCAATCCAAGGTGTTGACTAAGATCGTCAACAGCCAAAATCTAGGTACTGGAAAACTGCAAGAGTTGCTTAACAGAATCAATCATATCAGTAAAAAGCTATATGCCACCAAAGACCGGGTTGATGTTAACATCATGGCGAGCGATTTGTTTCAAAGCATTAATCAACGCAGTGCAATCCCTGGCGGTACTTGCTCTTTTGATTTGCCCGAATACCACTACTGGCTGGAACAAGATGAAGCTACGCGCCTTAAAGATTTACAGCATTGGAGCAGCCCATTTGACGATATCCGTCTTGCCAACCAACTTGTGCTGGAACTGATACGCAACAGTAACACCACCAGCCATGAAGTTGCCGAAGCCGGTTTTTTTCAGATTGTTCTGGATGCCAACCAGCCAATGCAATTAATAAAAGTGATGTTAGGTAAATCGGTGCCGTGTTTTGTAGAAATCAGCGGTGGTAAACACCGCTGCACCATTCGATTCATGATTCCGTCGGCGGATGAGAAACGTCCGGTACAAAGCCCGGACAACATCCCATTTATCTTGAGTTGTTGTCTGCTCTGATGTCCTCAACCAAGCCGCTTACAGTAAAATGTCCCACTTGTGGGCGGTACGTTGCCTGGATACCAGAGCAGCTATTCAAGCCCTTCTGCTGCGAACGTTGTAAACTTATTGATTTGGGTGAGTGGATAATGGAAGAAAAATCAATTCCAGGCGAATCACTGTTGGAAGATGAGCCAGAGTAACCATGTCGTTGCTATAAATTTTACAACGCAAAACACCTTATTTCCAGACACCCAATTTGATCAATTTCTTTTTTAAACCTTCAGGCGGTTTGTCGTGCTGATAAGCGTTTTTAGCTTGAATCAGCGCATTGTCATATTGTTTAAGGTCAATTAACAATAAGCTGTAAGCATATTCAATTTTGGATGTGTTGGGGGCAAGTTGCAGTGCCTTTTCATAAGCGAGAAGGGCTTCTTGGGGATGTCCGGTTTTGCGCAAATAATAACCATACAGAGACGCAGTAACAGCATCTTTTGGACTAAAATTGATAGCGCGTTGAAAATAACATTCGGGCGGTGTTTTCAGTTTATTCACTGTAGCTAGCTTGCTGTTTATTTTCAGCTGGTAACGAGTGATGCTTAATAACGCCCTGTGATGATTGGGCCAAGCCCTTAATGTATAATCTAAATCACCCTCAATGCTGCCTCTATTGCCGGCAACCAAATTTTCGACTTCTGGAGTAAAATGCGCCCCCTCAACAATATCAAGATTCTGTGGAATCGATTTCCGTTGTAAGTAGTCAAAAGGGCCATAGCCCTGCCTCCCGCCGGTGCAGGGAATACCTATTAAATCCGTGCCTACCCATGGAGCTTTGGGGGCCGCAAGTACAGTATTAACTGAGAAAATGGCAAGGAAAAATAACAAGTGCGGCTTAGCGTTCATTTTTTAGTCTGCAATCGATCAATGTGACAATCAAATAATACCATAAACCGTTAGCAAGCGTTTAATGGTTGTTTTAAAAGGCGAAATAAATCACACTACCCACTTTTTAGGCTCAAATACAGTTATTTGGTTGCAGTATTTTTAATGATATTGACGTAAAATTGTCATCTTATATACTTCGGTTGCAATAACGTCCTGGTTTAATACCGGATCGCCAACATGACAGCTAAACACGCAAGTATTTATCAGTTAAAAGTAACTTTGGCCGATTCAAAACCGCCGTTTGGCGACGAATTTTGGTGGCTAGTGACATTAATCTGAGCATTTTTCACACGGTGCTCCAGGTTGTGATGGGGTGGGAAGACAGCCATTTGCATCAATTTGATACCGGCCAGACATTTTATGCTCCACCTTATGATGATGACATGGGCGTGGAATGCGAGGACGAGTCTAAATACAAGTTGTCGCAGTTGTTAAAAAAGGAAAAAGACAAGCTTGTCTATGAATATGATTTCGGCGATAGCTGGCGGCACAAGATAGAGCTGGAAAAAATTTTGCCTTACGATGCTAAATATCAAATTCCGATGTGTATTAAAGGCAAGTTAGCCTGTCCACCTGAAGATTGCGGGGGAGTATGGGGCTACGCTGATCTGCTGGGGACACTTGAAGATCCTGATAACCCAGACCGTGAAGAACTTCTGGAGTGGTTGGGTGAGGGATTTGATCCAGAATATTTTAATATGGATGAGATTAATGCCGAACTTGCTGAAATGTTCAAGTTACAGGTTTGACTCAGTCAGCTAAGGCAACCTGAATGCGTGTTCCGGGCTTGGGTTGCAATAAAGGTCAGTAAAATAATGTTCGGCCACCATCCACGGTAATAGTCTGCCCGGTTACATAATCCGCACCCTTGATCAGGAAAAATACTGCTTTGGCAATATCCTCAGGTGAGCCACTGCGTGCGAGTGGCACGCGTTCCAATATTTCACTTTTAGCCTGTTCCGATAAACCGTCTTCCGGCCACAGTATTGCGCCAGGTGCAATCGCGTTGACTCTAATTGCCGGTCCCAGCTCTTTGGCTAGCACTTTGGTCATGGCCACTAATCCTGCCTTGGCAATGCTGTAAACGGCATAACCTGGTAAGCCGCGTTCGGCGTGAATATCTACGATGTTAACAATGCAACCCTGGCGGTTTGCCAAACTATCCGATAAAGCTTTGGACAGGAAAAAAGGTGCTTTCAGGTTACTACCCAATAAATCGTCCCATTGTGCTTCGGTGGTATGTGCTAAGGGGGTAGGGTAAAACGACGAGGCGTTATTGATGAGTACATCCACGCCACCCCAACTGGATGTGGCTTGTTGCGCTAAAGCTTCCAGTTCTTGCATATTTAGCAGGTTGGCCTGGATTGGCTTTGCAGAATCTGGACGTATCTGGTTGAATTCGGCACAGAGCTGCTCGGCATCTTGTTTTGACGATCTATAATGCAATAATACATTGCAACCCTGACTGTGTAACAAGCGGGCGCAAGTTGCGCCGATGCGTTTAGCGGCTCCGGTAATCAATACATTTTTTTCCACCGTTTTATGCCATACATCACTAAAGTGTAGTGAAGCTGTCTTGTGTGGCCAAATTTGTCGGTATAGTCCTTTTTACTTCCATGACCTGCTTCTTTATTTGGTTTTCTTCGGTTAACCAAACCAATAAATCATAATAACCCCTAATATTTTCCACATACTGAACCGGCTCATTTCCTCGGGCATAACCGTATTTGGTCTTGCGATGCCATTTTTCGTCGGCAAGTAAGGGCAAGTATTGTTTGACATCTATCCATTTATCAGGGTCACCGCCTTGTTGTTTGGTTAAAATTCTCGCGTCGTAAAGATGCCCCATGCCAACATTATAAGAAGCCAACGCCAGCCACGTACGGTCGGGTTCCGGGATCGTGTCATCCAACAGCTTAATTCTTTGCTGAAAAAACCGTGCTCCACCCTCGATACTTTGCACGGGATCCTTACGATTTTTTATTTTCAGAAAATTGGCCGTGTCGTTGGTTAGCATCATAATGCCCTCTACACCGGTGGGGGAGATGGCATTATCTTGCCAGTGGGATTCTTGATAACCAATGGCAGCCAGCAAACGCCAGTCTATTTTGTACTGCTCTGCTGCTGCGGCGAAGTATTTTTGATAAAGCGGTAGCCTGCTTTTCCGGTGTTGGCGGAATGTGCAGTTATCAACATAGTTTAAGGTGCTGGCGTGACCGTAGTGTTTTTCTATGAGTTGTGCAAGGGTGTTATTCTTTTTTATGTGTGCAAAAAAACGTGCTACCTCATCGAACAGGCTGTTATCATTTGACAGGCCCATTGCCCAGGCCAGTTGCAGTGGCTTGGTCAGGTTGAAAGCAATGTTCAGTTCAGGGTAGTAACGGCGTACCAATAGAACCTGATTGGAATCGGCAATGGTGTAATCAATCAGGCCTTCATTGACCAGGTACAGCAAGCCATTGGTATCCAGCTCTCTGTTGACACTCCAAGTCAGGTCAGGGGCGGTTTTTTTTAAATCGTTCAGCGTATTAACGTGACTGGTGCCTTCAGTGACTTCGATAATACCCTCGGTTAAATTGGCGACATTTTTGGGTCTGGGGTTACCTGAGCGATAAATAAGCTGCTCAGTGATTTCATAATAGCTGGGCGAAAAACGCATTTTTTGCGCCCGATGCGGCGTAATGGTAAGCCCTGCTGCGGCAATATCAGCCTTGTTTTCAGCAATGCCGGTAAGAATTTCAGCGAAAGTATTTGGGATGATAAATTCAACTTTGACGCCGAGATGTTCGGCAAATAATTTGATCAAATCACTTTCCAGGCCCGTATATCCGTCTGTATTCTTATAGTATGTTGTTGGGTCTATTCGGGTTAATACTTTCAGGATGCCACTGTGTTTAATTTTTTCCAGTTGGTTTTGTGGTCCGGGCATCTTTGGCAATGGCATCCCCCTGTTGCACTCTACGAGTAGAAACGTAATAACAAAACCAATAATCAGTTTGAATAGCTTAATCAAGGTTGTCGTAGTTTTTTATAAGCGTTAATGAGTGCATTTGTCGAACAATCATGCGATTGGACAACGCCATCGTTTTCAAGTTCCGGTAGTATAGCATTAGCTAGCATTTTGCCTAATTCGACGCCCATTTGGTCAAAGGAATTAATATTCCAGATAACGCCTTGTACGAAAATTTTGTGCTCGTAGAGCGCCAACAGGCTTCCTAACGTTTTGGGTGTCATTTTTTCAAATAAGAAAGAATTGGACGGTTTATTGCCTTCAAATACTTTCGATGCCACCAGTACGGCATCTTGCCTTTCTGTGGGGGGGGGCAATGACTGTTTGACTTCCTCAACCGTTTTGCCGCGCATGAGCGCTTCCGGTTGTGCCAGAAAATTGGAGATTAAAACATCATGGTGCTTTGGTAAATGGTAATGGCTGTTTGCTGCCGCCAGAAAGTCACACGGTACCAATTGTGTACCTTGGTGCATCAGCTGAAAAAAAGCATGTTGGCCGTTGGTCCCAGGTTGGCCCCAAACAATCTGGCCAGTACTGTAATCGACTTTCTCGCCATTCAAATCGACACTTTTGCCATTACTTTCCATGTCGCCCTGTTGAAAATAATCGGCAAAATAACGCATGGATTGGTCGTAGGGCAATAAAACATAAGACCGGGCATTGAAGAAGTTGTTATACCAGACACCTAACAGCCCCATGAT
>SBAV01000435.1 GCA_005239965.1 Methylobacter tundripaludum | reverse complement strand
TCGATCATCTGGCAAAGACCGGTACGCAAACCGGCCAGTTTTAGGATGATGGGGTCTTTGGGAAAGTCGGTTATTTTTTTGTCCCAATCCTGGTTAATGCTGGGATTGTGGCAATAGTCTATGCCCTGGATTTCTTCGGCATTGATGGCGGTGGTTAAACACAACAACAGCAGCATGAAAATTAATTTGGATTTCACTTATGCCTCCTGAGAAAATTGTTAACACAGATCGATTAGCCCGATTGGACAGTAAACTTATTTTTCTTGATATTATATCAAATAATACGACATGGAATAGTATCATACAAAATGATACTAAATGGTATGATATGAAATGGTATTATTTTTGGTGCGTTGTCCGTACCGATGTTAGTCGGGATTTGCAGGGTGGCTCAGGAGATGATATGAAATAGCGCCACTTCATACTATTTCATATCATATTATACGTAGCTATTGGGTTAGGTCTTCGATTTTCTTGTCGATAGCGTCTTGTATGACGTGCAGGCAAAACTTTTGCATACTGTCCGGCGTGTTGTCGGCAATGTATTTAAGTTTCAAAAGATAAGGTTCAGGGAGGCGGAGGTTATAGACTTTTAAAACGTCGTCCCTTATGCCTGGTTCTTGCCAAGGATAGATTGTTGATGTTTTGTTGGCAGGGAGGGCGGTTGCGGATTTTGTTTCGGCACCAGCAATAAAGGCTTCCATGTTTTGGATTTTACCGCCGGCTCCTGGCAATTGGCTTTTAAGTTTACTCATTGGTAAATACCTCCTGATATAAGGCTTCCATTTCTTCGGTGGCTTTGGGGTCTTTCGGCTTTAGCTCGCTAACACCTAATCCACCACTTGCCGCTTTTCGGTAGGCGATGCGGTCTTTGATGCCCGTGCTTGCCAATTTTAGGCTTGAGAAGTCATTTAAAATTTCGATGGTGTCGTCGGACTCATGAACGGATGGATTGGTTGATGAACGACTGATGACGACCCAGGCTTCCAAGTCAGTATTAAATCCCTTGGCCGTCGTCACCAAGGTTTCCATTTGGTTTAAAGTCCAGATATCAAATTGTGATGGTTGAATGGGGATATAGGCTTTGTTGGCCACCACCATCGCTGATCGCAATTCAACGGAATCTCGGCCACCGGCATCGATGATGATGTCTTGGTAGCGTTTGGCCAAATCTTTCACTTCTGCTTGCAAGCCTTTACCGAATTTTTGTACACAGGCAACGCGAGGCATAATATTGAGTTCATCACGGCTTTGTGCCCAATAATTCGCGCTGCCTTGCGGGTCTGTATCAATCAACAAAACATCACGACCGGCCAATGCACGCATAGCGGCAAGGTTGGTTGCTATCGTTGTTTTGCCTGTGCCGCCTTTTTCGCCGCCAATTAGAATAATCATGCCATCTCATCTCATTTTATTTCATATCGTATGAAACCATATCATACTATATTTTTATCAACTGGCCGTGTTTTAATTTTGCACATAGTCAATGCTAATGGCAGCTGACAGACGTGGTAGGTTTTGATGCAAGGTGATGCTGATGATGGCGCAACGGACAGGGATGCCGGTTGCTCTCTGCCAGGGATAATTGCACGGTATTGCCCGGTACACTGAGGCGAGCAATTCGGGAGGGAAAGTTTAAAAGCGTACAGGGATGTATGCTTTTAAGCCGACCGGACGAGTTGCGGTTTTTGGCTTAAATGTTTACGGTTGTCCTGTTCCATTAAGCCTGTATTCATTGATGCTGGCGTAGCTTAATCCCAATATTAATAAGCTTATTGGAGCAGATAATGAAAAAAATAGTATTGTTAATGTCTATTTTGGGATTTGTAGCCATTCTGCAAGGTTGCGTCGTTCATCCTCATGGCTATAACGGGTACAACAATGGCTATCAGCCTTACGGCTATGGCGGTTATGGTCGGGGCAATGGTGGGGGCGGGCATCATGGCTGGAGAGATGGCGGCGGTCGTGGCTGGAATAGTGGTGGACATCACGGGTGGGGCGGTGGACATCACCACTGATGCCAATATTTTCGGGTATTTGCGAACGAATCCTGATCGCCACTTTTGAAAGCTTTGTTGAGCATGGCCTGACCAAACTTTAGCCAATCTAACCAAACCCTAATGGTTACAAAAACTTGTCCTCCGATTTTTGGCAAAAACGGTGGCATTATCCACAGGTTTTGTGGATAGCCTTGGCGGTTAATTTTCTTTGGGGGCCAAACGCACCAGGCCATAGCGCGGCGGGTTCAGCTTTTTCTCCAGTTGCACCAAGGCCAGATGTATCACTTCGGTGTAGCCGTCCTGGAGCTTGCCCTTGTCGCCGTAGCCGAGCGAGGCCATGAGTTTCAACAGGCGTTCGTTGTCGTTTTGGTTGAGCCAGCAGGTCAACCGTTTCTCACCGGATGACAGCCGGTTTTCACGGTAGCGTTTTTGTTTTTCTGAGTTTTGTAAGGCCATTTTTGGTTACCGGTAACTATAGTTTGGGTTATCAGTAACTGATTTTTATCATACAGTCGCTTTTTAGGTTGCCGTAACAAAAATCAGCACTGGGTTATAAAATTAATACGGTTAATCAATTGGTTGTCGTTTTTATGGGTCGGATTTTGCACCCACAAAACGCCACTCTCAACGTTATGGGAAGCAAGTTCCGTACCGTCAAAAAACCGTGTTTCTGAGCTTAAAATGACTTAAACAAATGCTTAAGTCATTTTTCTTGCGCAGGATGATGCCCCGTGGTGTTTTTACCCCCCCTTAATAGGCTTTAATTTGCGCTGTTCATGGAAAGTTACGTTTACGAGCTTACACTTAAAGCGCCTTAAATATTCATTTAAGTGTATAATGGCGGCTGGCCGAAGGGCTAAAAAATAATTTCAGGTTTGCAAACACGGGGTGGAGGAATGGTGGCCGGATCAAACGAAACTGCATTTTCAGACGTGCGGAAAGACTTCCTGGGGTTCCTGAAATTCACCAAGAACTACAGCGACACCACCTGCTACGGCTATTCGTCCGACCTGAACCGCTGGCACAACTGGCTGGCGTTGGCGGGTGTCAGTTGGGACAGCGCCAAGGCCTCCGACGTGGAGAACTTTGTCGCCTACCTGGCCAAGGAAAAGGTCGGGGCGCACACCATTGCCCGGAAGATTTCCTGCCTGGCCACGTTCTACAAATGGGCGAAGCGCAACAACAAAGTCAACGAAGACCCGATCTACCAAATCGAAAAGCCCAAGCGCCCGCGCCGTATCCCCGTGTGGCTGGAGACCGAGGAACAGGCTGCGCTGATGAAGGCCACCCGCAACTATGACGACATCCCCGACAACATCTTTGGCCGCAGCCGCGCCTCGTCGCTGCAAATCCGCCAGCGCTATGACCTGCTGTTTGAATTGATCCAAAAATCGGGGCTGCGCATCAGTGAGGCATTGGGGCTGAAGGTGGCGCATGTGCGCGTGGTGGACGGCGTGGCCAAGCATGTGCGCGTCATCGGCAAGGGCGACAAGGAGCGGCAGGTGCCGCTGCCGGAATCTTTTGGCCGCGTGCTGGCGTTGTCGCTGGCGGGGAAGGGCGGCGAGGATTATGTGTTTGCCAAGAAGCCAGGGGCGAAAGCGCCGGGGGCGCATGCGGTACGGGCGTACCTGAAGAAGCTGATCGACAAGGCGGGGATTGAGAAAAAAGTAACCCCGCACAAATTACGGCACACCTACGCCACGCGGTTGTTGGAAAAGGATGTGCAGCTGGTTGACATCCAGGCATTGCTGGGGCATGAAAGCATCGCCACCACGCAGATTTACACCCATGCGGGGCAGGAGCGGCTCAGCAGGTTGGTGGCGGATATTTGACTCATCATTTCAAAAAATACAATTGGCAATTTTGTTTGTCTCAGAAAACCAAATATTTCGCAATACATTAATTTTAACGTGAGTTCGGGATAAGGATTTACTTTAAAAATCATAACGCTTTGAAAATTATAATATATCTTATTAGCGGCCAAATTATTGAGCGTTCAAATTCGCTGAAAACCCAAAGATCGGCTAGAACAATCGTCTATTAGTTAAAAATGTTAGGTTTAACTACTTTGCAAATCATTCGCCTAAACATTAAAATCGTTCATAATCAATATGTTATGTAAAAACAAAATAACTCGTTACTACTTTTCTTATCCCGAACTCACGTTAATTTTAAATGAAAAGCAATGACTACTTACTACGCCCATAGCGGCAACGATTATAAAAAATGGCATTTACTTAAGGAGCATTTATCTTCGGTTTCCAGGTTGACGGGTGAGTATTTGGCTGAATGGAAAGGTGTAGAAGAAGGCCAGTTGTCAGGGTTACTACATGATCTAGGTAAATACGGTGATCGCTTTCAAAATCGACTAAAAGGCCTGGATAAAGGGCTGGATCATTGGTCGCAAGGTGCGTTTTTGGCGATTACCAAAGGCGGTTCTATTGCTACTGCTCTGGTGATACAAGGTCATCACATTGGATTGCAAAGCCTACAAAAGGATGATTTAGTAAAACTTAATCCAAACAAGCTAGCAATCAATCACCCGCAAAACCTCACGCTTAGCGAGCAGGACGTAAACCTGTTGGAAAACCGTTTTGATCAAGATGGCCTAAGTTTTATCAAGCCAACAATTCGGCTTTTTGAGGGATTTTTAGCGTTATCACAAGCCCGTGTTGATAATATGCTGGATGTTCGCCGCCTCTTTTCGGCTTTAGTTGATGCAGATTTTGTAGATACCGAGGCACATTTTAATGGCGATGAGCAAGGCAAAGTGCCACGTAAGAAAGGTTTAAAGCTGAATGAAAATGAATTGGCAGCACTGGCCTTAGAAAAATTAAAAACTCATATTGACAATAAAGCGGGGCAACCCAATCCATCTATAACGCTTAACGATATTCGGCAAGAACTATTGCAAAACTGCCTACAACAAGCCAAGCAAAAAACAGGAACGTTTACCCTGACAGCCCCAACCGGCAGCGGAAAAACCTTAAGTATGCTTAGTTTCGCCTTGCAGCACGCACTTGAAAACAACCTTGAGCGGATTATTTTGGTCGTACCGTATTTGAGTATCATTGAACAAACGGCCAAAGCTTACCGAGATATTTTTGTTGATTTTGGCGACGACTTTATTTTAGAGCACCACAGCATGGCTGGTTTAGGCGCAGAAAAAGCCGAAACAGATGCCGAAGGCGACGAAGAGCAAGGGCGGCAAATCAAACGGCAACGCCTGTTATCAGAAAACTGGGACGCACCAATTATTGTCACCACCAGCGTACAATTTTTAGAATCGTTGTTTTCCAACCGTCCGTCCACTTGCCGAAAAATCCACCGTATTGCTAACGCGGTGATTTTGTTTGACGAAGTGCAAACTTTGCCTACTCCATTGGCAATACCAACTTTAGCGGCGGTTTCCCATATTGCTACCCACTGGAACAGCAGTGTGGTATTTTCAACTGCAACACAACCGGCGTTTAATCACCTACACGAAGAGGTTGTTAAGCACTGTTCTGGTGGCTGGCAACCTGAAGAAATTGTTGTCCATCATGCCGCAATGATGGATAAATTGCGCCGTGTCAGTTTCACCTGGCTAGCTGACAAATTGGCTTGGCAAAATTTGGCCAACACCTTAAGCCAACAGCATCAAGTCCTGTGCATCGTAAACTTAAAACGCCATGCCCAAAAACTTTGGGCCGCATTAAACGGCGAAGAGGATTTGTTCCACCTTTCAACCAATCTTTGCCCATTGCACAGGCAAGCAGTATTGGCAGAAGTCCGGCAGCGTTTACAAGAAGGTTTGCCCTGCCGGTTAATTGCCACCCAGTGTATAGAAGCGGGGGTCGATGTTGATTTTCCAATCGTTTACCGTGCTTTTGCGCCCCTGGATGCCATTATTCAGGCCGCAGGGCGTTGCAATCGAGAAGGTAAACTGGATTCTGGGCAAACATTTATTTTTACACCAGATTGCGAAGGCGGGCTTTACCCAGATGGCACTTACAAGCAAGCAGCCAATGTCACCGAAAGCCTAAAAAATGAACTCGGTGAACACTTTGATTTATACAGTCCAAAAGTCATAGAACAGTACTATCGTCGGCTTTATACCGTCTCAGCACCTGAACAGCAGGCAAAAGAGCTTTATCAATCAATTCGGGAGCTGAGTTTCCCACAAGTCGCTCAACAATACCGCTTAATCAAAAACGACATGATCAATATCGTCGTGCCCTATGCCCCACAGGCTTTTAAAGCATTACAGGCGTTGGCGGATGAAAAAGGCTTAACGGCACAGTGGATAAAACAGGCACGCGGTTTAAGTATTAGCCTCTACCGGCCTAAAGACGATGATGTGGTTTGGAATAGCTTGTTACCCGTACAGCAATTCAAGCAAGGTCGCTATAGCAAGCAGGAAGACTGGTTTATGGTGGCAAACAATAAAGATTACGACGAAATAGTAGGTTACAAAAAACCCGATAAATTAAGCCTTTATATTGGCTAAAACGCTTACCGTTTACTTGTTTTGGAACGCATGATAGACTTAGTCAAACTTAGTTTAGGTGGTGAGTATGTATCAAATTAATATACATCAAGCGAAAACGCAATTATCAAAATTGGTAGAAGAAGCCGCACAAGGCAAAGAAATCATCATTGCCAAAGCAGGGCGACCTATTGCAAAATTAATTGCACTTGAAAAAAATGGGCACACGCCGCGTATCCCAGGCAGCATGAAAGGTCATATTTGGATTGCAGATGATTTTGATGCACCCATGAGCGAAGAGGAATTGGCCTTATGGCATGACTCACCGATTTTTCCCAATGATGAATAATTGCTAAAATGAAACTCTCCCTGTTTACTAGGGAGCGGATTGAAACATTTAAATAGATATAATATTTAAGAAAAGCCCCTTCATCTTTAGTTGTTGAAAGGGCTTTACAAATAAACATTGACGAACTTTATTTAAGGGGTATTATTGAATAAATTTTAACTTGTTATTTAAATAGATAAAATGAAAATACTGCTTGATACACATATTTTACTTTGGTGGCTTAACGATGATGAAAAACTAACTGAAACCGCACGGCAATTTATTAAGAACACTGACAATGACATTTATGTTAGCCATGTTTCTTTATGGGAAATTCAAATAAAGGCCATGTCAGGAAAGCTAAACACCAATGTAGAGATTCTCATTCAACAATTGCCCGCTAATAACTTTCAACAACTTCCTATCCACATTAACCATATTTTGGCGTTAGCCACGCTACCTCCACATCACCAAGATCCTTTTGACCGATTGTTAATTGCCCAAGCAATCAGTGAGCCCTTGCATTTGCTTACCCATGATAAAAATATCTCGCTTTACAGTGCATCCACCCTTTTAGTTTAGCTGAGGAAGTTCATTTGACTACACAAACCCATTGCCTAGAAACCTGGGGCGATTTAGCCTGTTTTAGCCGTCCGGAAATGAAGGTGGAGCGTTACTCTTACCCCATTATCACGCCTGCTGCCGCTCGCGGCATTTTTGATGCGATCTATTTTAAAAAGGACTACAACTTCTACTGGCAAATAGACCGTATTGAATTATTGAAATCACCTAAATACATTGCCTTGCGTCGTAATGAAGTAAAAGACAAGGCCTCTGTTTCCGAAATCCAAAAATGGATCAACGGCACAAAAGACATTACGCCATTGTGGGCTGACGGCACCAGTGCTGAATTGGGCACTGATCAAAAAGGCCGGACACAGCGACAAACTATGGCCTTAAAAAATGTTCGTTATCGCATTTATGCCCATATTGTCAGCCGCGACAATATGGCTGATATGGCTGCCTTAAACGCCCAATTTGAGCGCAGGGCCTCACAAGGCAAATGTTTCTACCAACCTTTTTTTGGATGCCGGGAATTTCCCGCCTATTTTGAATTGCTGAAAACCCCCTCCAAAATACCACCATTTGACATAGATTTGGATTTAGGATGGATGCTTTACGATGTGTTTGACCTGAACCAGATCAACAACAACCAAGCCAAGCCTGCTATCAGCGTGTTCCGCGCCCAACTGAAGGGCGGTGTGCTAAACGTGCCGAATTATCTAAGCCCAGAAGTCCATAAGATCGAGGGAGAAACCTATGTTGAATGAAGTGTTGGCGTATGCCGAACGCACAGGTTTAACCTCGGAACCGGGCTTTACGGTCAAAACTGCAAAATGGGCGATTTTCGTTAATGAACAGGCTGAAATTAGCGGTATATCGCCACTCGGTGATGGTAAAACTGGTTTAACCTTTACCCGATGTCCCGATTTGTCACAAGGAGAAATGATTGCCGGTGGTGTTACGCGCAGCCAGTTTTTAATAGAATCACTAGCCGTAGTTGCGCTGTTCTATAAACCCGATACTGATGAAACAAAACAGGAGAAAGAACGGGAAAAATTTCTGGCCAAACATCAGTATTTTATCCAGTCACTTGAACAAGCCAGTGCAGATTGCCCAGAGTTGGTGTTTGCGGCCGCTGCACTTAAAAATCCCGAACAACTGGAAAAATTACAAAACCTCATAGAAAACCAGCAACCGAAGCCCAAAAGTACGGATAGCGTCACCTTTCTGGTTAATGAAAGTTACCCGATCAAGTCAACGGCGTGGCATAGTTGGTGGCGCAAACAACGCCAACCAGACAACACTGTTGAAACCAAGAAAAAATCCGCAACCACCATGCGCTGTTTATTGACCGGCGACGCTATTGAGCCGGTTGACACCCACCCCAAAATAAAAGGCCTGTCCTCAGTGGGTGGTTTGGGGACTGGTGATGTGTTTATGGCGTTTGATAAGGAAGCCTTTCAATCTTACGGCTTATCAAAATCAACGAATGCCGCAACCGATGAAGTAACCGCCAAAAGCTATGTTGAAACCTTTAATAAGCTGATTGATGAGCAAAGCATACGCTTGGTGAATGGTTTAGCCGTTTATTGGTTTGGGCATTCACTTGAAAATACTGACGATGACATGTTTGCCGAGTTGGTCAATCCCAATGAACCCTTAGCCGATGAAGCATCACGCCCTAAACTATTATTAGAAGCCATTAACACCGGACAGCGTCCTGATTTACTGGACAATTATTACTATGTGGTAACTGTATCGGGCCAAGCTGGGCGGGTGATGGTGCGTGATTGGCAACAAGGGCAACTGACCGAGCTTTTGGAAAATATCAGTGCCTGGTTTGGGGATTTGCAAATCATTGCCCGTGATGGCGGAAAATTAGCCTCGCCACCTAAGTTTTTAGCGGTAGTCGGCTGCTTGGTCAGGGACTTAAAAGACGCGCCTGCACCGTTAATCAATGAATTGTGGCGTACTGCACTCAGTAAAAACAAGCTCATACCTTACACCGCCTTCACGCAAGCTTTATTGGAATCACGCAAAGCCATTATCAACGAAGAAGCCCAAAACCATGCCCGTATGGGTTTAATTAAAGCCTACCATATTCGTAACAAAGGAGATCAACACATGACCACCAACCTTAACCCAGAACATCCCAGTGCCGCCTACCAATGTGGTCGGTTACTGGCAGTTCTGGCCGATTTGCAGTACGCCGCATTGGGCGATGTGGGGGCGGGTGTCGTGCAACGCTATTACACCGCAACCAGCCAGGCACCGGCGTTACGGATTGGCCAGTTGATGAGCAATGCCAAAAACCATCTTAACAAAGTTGAAAATAACGTTGCGTTCGCCTATGAAAAGCGCTTGGCGGACATTATGAACAGCATTTCCGGCTTTCCTAAGACGTTGGATTTAGAACAACAGAGCTTATTTGCATTGGGCTATTACCAACAATTGGCTCAAAAACACGCCGACATTGCCGAAAATCAAGCTAAAAAATTGGCCAAACAAAATGAAACCCAAGGAAGCAACTCATGAGCATCGAAAACCGTTACGAATTTTTATTTCTGTTTGATTGTGAAAACGGCAACCCCAACGGTGACCCGGATGCAGGCAACGCACCACGTATTGATCCCGAAGATATGTTTGGATTGGTTTCTGATGTGGCGTTAAAACGCCGGGTCAGGAACTATGTACAAATCGCCAGAAATAATGAACGCCCGAATGCCATCTTTATTGAACATGCCACCAACTTAAACCGCCCGATTGCCGAATCGCACTTGGAAATGAACGGTGAAATCCCCGATAAAGGCAAGGCATCCAAAGATAAGGTTAGGCTGGCGCGAGATTGGATGTGTAAAAATTTCTATGATGTGCGGACATTCGGTGCAGTCATGTCAACCGGTGCTAACGCTGGACAAGTGCGTGGTGCGGTGCAGTTTTCTTTTGCACGTTCAATCGATAAAGTGTTGCCTTTGGATATTTCTGTCACGCGTATGGCAGTCACCGAAGATGTGAAAGGTGCAAAAGATATTAAGTCTTATAAAGCCTGGGAAGACGGACAACCAGAAGACCAACTCCGTACGATGGGGCGTAAAAGCCTGATCCCTTATGGCCTGTATGCCGCAAAAGGTTTTATCAGCGCCAATTTGGCACAAGACACCGGCTTTACTGAAAATGATTTGGAGCTGTTTTGGGAAGCTTTACTCAATATGTACGATCATGACCGTTCAGCGAGCAAAGGTATGATGTCTTGCCGTGGGCTTTATATCTTTAAGCATACCGGTACCGATTCAGACCTGGAACAGCGTAAAAAGCAAGCCATGCTGGGATGCGCCCCAGCGCATAAACTTCTGGATTTAGGGGCTATTATTGATATCAAAAAGAAAGATAGTATTGAGTCGCCACGTAAATTTGCCGACTATATTGTGACTACGCATGAAGACCGCTTGCCAGCCGGTGTGGAGCTTATTATTAAATAGTTGGAATCTCCGCATGAAGCCTGATACCCAATGCGCGTGTCACCTTCAGTATGGTTGCAAACTCAGGGTTACCATCGGCGGATAGCGCCTTATAAAGACCCTCCCTTGAAATACCCGTGTCTTTTGCCAGTTGTGTCATGCCTCGTGCACGGGCAATGGCTCCCAAGGCATGGGTAATCAAGGTGGGGTCGTTTTCTTCCAGACAGGCTTCAAAATACAACGCCATGTCCTCGTTAGTTTTTAGGTAATCTGCCGTATCGTAATGGGAAAATTTTTCGGTCATCATTAATCACTCCAGTTTTTGGCAATGGCAATAGCCCGTTCGATATCGGCATCCTGGGAATGCTTGTCGCCTCCGGCCAGTAAGACAACACACACTGACCCGCGCCGAAGGAAATACACTCGGTAACCAGGCCCGTAATCGATACGCATCTCACTTAAGCCTTCGCGTATGGGCTTGATGTCACCTGGATTGCCCAGAGCCATCCGGTCAAGCCGCATTTGGATCCGCGCTATCGCCCGTTTATCTTTTAGATACGATAGCCAGCTTTTAAAAGTTTCACTTTGGATGATCTCAATCATAGGCCGAGTGTAAACCATAGATTACAGAATATCAACTATGCTTAGTGTGTAGAATGTTAGAGCCACCAGGAATATTCATGATAATGGACTGCACAGACCCACCCGACAAAATCCCCCTATCGGGGTACGACAACGATTCCTTCATTTTTGGGCCATAAGGATTTGACTCTCATGTGTCCATAGGTCATAGAGTAATTCTGGTGGCTGTTTTTCCATATCT
>SBAV01000157.1 GCA_005239965.1 Methylobacter tundripaludum | reverse complement strand
GCTGCCGATGGCATGGATGCATTCACCCAGTTACTGGAATCTTATGTTTCATTGAAAGCCAATCCCTTCATTGATGCCTTGGCATGGAGTGGTATGATAGCCGTTAAAGAAGGGCTTTTTGCAGCTTTTGAAGGCAAAGAGCCGACCGCTAGCCATGGGAGGGCAGCAATGGCTTACGCAGCATTGCTTTCCGGTATCAGCCTGGCGCAAGTGGGCTTAGGTTCGGTGCATGGTCTGGCTTCGCCATTGGGTGCATATTTTCCTATTCCACACGGTGTTGTTTGCGGTACGTTGGTAGCCGCTGCTACCGGGATTAACATCAAGGCGTTACTGGAACGAGAGCCCACTAATCCGGCTTTGGCTAAATATGCCCAGGTGGGGCGATTGTTGACTGGCCAAGCCGAACTGGATGATGTTTCGGCTCGTTCGGCATTGACCGCCTTATTGGCTGAATGGAGCGAACAGCTCAAACTGCCGCGCCTAAACAGTTATGGTATTAGCGCAGCTGATTTTCCGCTGATCGTTGCCAATAGCCGTGGCAGCAGCATGCAAACTAATCCAATTATACTGACGGATATGGAAATCAATACGATATTGACTCAGCGGCTTTAGATCGATGGGTCAGGATGTTTGCAACCTAAAAAATCTAGGTCGGGTTAGTAACTTTTCACGTAACCCGACGATTAGGCTCAACTAGACTGCTCTTTTTTCACCGGAACCGCCGCCAATAGCTTCTTGGTATATTCATGCTGCGGCTGTTTTAACACCCTCACAGCACTGCCGTGTTCAATGATTTTCCCTTGATACATCACGGCAATTTCATCAGCAATTTCAGCGACTACAGCAAGATCGTGGGTGATGAACAAGTAGCTGACGCCTTTCTCTTTTTGCAGTACTTTCAGTAAGGCAATAATCTGCGCTTGTATGGACACATCCAGGGCACTGGTCGGTTCATCACAGACAATCAGTTTGGGTTCAACCGCCAATGCTCTTGCTATACAAATACGCTGGCGTTGACCACCGGAAAACTCATGCGGGTAACGCAATGCGGACTCTTCCGGCAAACCGACCTGCACCAGCAGTTGCTGCACACGTTGCCGGCATTCGCTAGCAGGTATGTTAGGCTGTAAGGCGCGAATGCCTTCGGCAACAATATCGCCTACCAGCATTCTGGGATTCATCGACGAAAACGGATCCTGGAAAATAATCTGGATATGCGCCCGCTGTTGTCTTAGCGCCTCGCCGGATAAGGTGTTAAGTCCCACGCCATCAATGGTGACTTGCCCCGTGCTGTCTGGTATTAAATTTAACAGGCTCTTGCCCAATGTGGTTTTACCGCAACCGGACTCACCCACCAAGGCCAGTGTTTTGCCGCGAGGAATGTCAAAGCTGACCCCGTCAACTGCACGCACGTAATCGACGATGCGTTTAAAAATGCCTTTGCGGATCGGATAATGGCAATAAAAATCCTTAACCTGGAGCAATGGCGTGTCTAATGCGGCATTATTTTCGGCTTTGTTGCCGACATGGTCGATTGACGGTAGCGCCGCCAACAATTTTTGGGTGTATGGATGCTTGGGTGCATTAAAAAAATCGTCCGTCAAGCCGGTTTCAACAATTTTGCCTTTTTGCATCACCGCAACACGATCTGCGATGGTAGAGACCAGTGTCAAGTCATGGCTGATAAACCATAACGCCATACCGGTTTGTCGCTGTAAGTTTTTCAGCAATACCATTATTTGCGCTTGCAAGGTGACATCCAAAGACGTGGTGGGTTCATCGGCAATCAACAAGTCCGGCTTGCCCGCCAGCGCGATGGCGATCATTATCCGTTGCCGTTGGCCACCTGACAGTTGATGGGGATAATCTTTAATACGTAGTCCAGGATGGGGGATTTCAACTTGCTGTAATAATTCCAGCACCCGTTGTGCCAGGGCATCTTTGGGTAAGGTAAAGTGAATGCTGATGGCTTCGGCAATCTGGCTGCCAATGGTCATGACTGGATTCAGCGATGACATGGGATCTTGAAAGATAAAACCGATGCGCCGACCGCGAATTTGGCATAGATCGTACTCGGATTTGGCCAGCAAATTATCGTCAGTTAAGCGGATGGTCTGCGCTGTGAGCCTGGCATGATTGGGCAATAACCGTAATACGGACAAGGCTGTTATCGATTTTCCGGAACCTGATTCGCCTACCAAGGCAAAGGTTTCGCCGGGATAAATCGCAAAACTAATGTCATCAACCACTTTTTGGTGCTGATTGAAAGCCACACTGAGCCGTTCTACCAACAGCAACGGCGTGTTCAAATCAGTTTGGCCGGGCATGTTCTAGTTATATCCCACTGCGCAACGTAAATAAGTTATCACGAGTGTCGATTAGCGCTTGAGGTTGTTAATATGAAAATCGTCCAGATAAAGAATTAAGACGCCTAAAAGAGCAGACACTAAATGACTGAGCGTAGGCGATCCTGGGAAAAGGTAAGTATCCAATAAACCCCACATGCCGCGCCAGAACATAATGATGGCTAAAATGATGATAACCGCATTGCCAACGGGGTGACGGGCTTTCAGTTCAAGAAGTTGCGGGTGCTGTTTTAATTTTTTTAACATGGTGTTACAAACAATAAGGTATGAAAAATAATTACAGTTGTTATGTTTATTGTCCACGGAAAGCACGAAAGACACGGAAAGGGGTAATATTTAAAAGCCTTTTCCGTGCTTTTTGTGTTTTCTGTGGAGAGCATCTGCCGATTTACCCAGCACTAAACGTATCGCATTTTTTTGGATTGCCGGTTTTGATGCCGATACTGAACCACTGCATACGCTGTGCGGAGGAACCGTGGGTGAATGATTCCGGGATCACATAGCCGCGTGCCTGTTTTTGCAAGCGGTCATCACCGACGCCACTGGCCGCCGCCAAGGCTTCTTCTATATCACCGGGTTCCAGAATATGCCGCATCTGGTTGGCGTGATTGGCCCAGACCCCTGCGAAACAATCGGCTTGCAGTTCCATGCGCACCTGTAACTGGTTGTTGGAAACCTCGTTGCCTCGTTGCATGGCTTGATGCACCTTATCAGAAATACCCAGCAAGTTTTGGACATGGTGCCCCACTTCATGGGCGACAACATAAGCTTGGGCGAAATCACCCGGAGC
>SBAV01000027.1 GCA_005239965.1 Methylobacter tundripaludum | reverse complement strand
TGCTATTTCTTCAGATAGTTTTTTTACTGTGCTCATCGTTTGTGTCGGTGCAAAAAGTAGTCTGAATATTATCCCCTAAAAGTGATAGGTGTTGAGGTTTTTGGTACTTTGATAAATCTTTTCGTGGATAGTCACTCACTGGATCGAATTCAGCTAATCCTAGTGCATCATTGGATTTTTCTAGAGCCTTTAGAAAAACAGTTTTTCCGGCTTCATTCATTCCAACGAGTACAGTTACTTCATTATCAATTGATACAGTTTGTGGCGTATTAATTGATTTAAACGATTCAACTTTTGCTGATATAAGAAACATGCTTTTCCGTTAGCTTGGTAGGTAGGTTAACATTAGAAACGCTAATAAATTACTTGTCGGCACATTATGTTGGGGTTCGTTACCTCACCCGCAACCTACAAAACAGATCAAAACTTCCCGTAATAACCTTCCTTCAACGCATCAAACAAATTCGCCGCACTGTGTATTTCACCGTCATACTCCACGTCATCATTACCCTTAAACTCAACAACAGAACCATCTTCCAGCGTGAATTGATAGGTGGTATTTTCCAAATCCGATTCTTTCACCAACACGCCCTGAAATACTTCAGGATTAAAACGGAAAGTGGTACAGCCTTTTAAACCTTTTTCATAGGCGTATTGATAAATTGACTTGAAATCTTCATAAGGGTAATCGGTCGGTACATTGGCGGTTTTTGAAATCGACGAATCGATCCATTTTTGCGCGGCGGCCTGGATATCGACATGCTGCTTAGGCGTAATATCATCGGCGGCGATGAAATAATCCGGCAATTTCTGCCCCGGATCTTCGCTATACGGCATAGCTTTCGGGTTGACCAGTTCACGGTAAGCCAACAGTTCGAACGAGTAAACATCGACTTTTTCCTTGGATTTTTTACCGGAACGGATGACATTGCGTGAATAATGGTGCGCAAAACTCGGCTCAATCCCATTGCTGGCGTTATTCGCCAACGACAGCGAAATAGTTCCGGTGGGCGCTATAGAACTGTGATGGGTAAAACGAGCGCCCGTTTCGATCAATTCAGCGACCAGTTCCGGCTCTTCCTTGGCCAGTTGCTGCATGTAGCGGCTGTATTTGGCGTGCAGTATTTTTCCGGGGATTGCATCACCGATTTTGTAACCGTCAGCAATCATTTCCGGGCGTTTATGCAGCATCTCACCTGTAACGGTGAAGATTTGCTCCATAATCGGCGCCGGGCCTTTTTCCTTCGCCAGTGTTAATGCTGCTTTCCAGCCTTCCACCGCCAGCACTTTGGTGACTTCTTCGGTAAATTTCAGTGATGCGTCGTCACCGTATTTCATGCCCATCAGGGTAACGGTTGAGCCCAGCCCCAAATAACCCATGCCGTGGCGGCGCTTGCCGGTGATTTCCTCGCGCTGTTTGGCCAAAGGCAGGCCGTTGATTTCCACCACATTATCCAACATACGGGTAAAGATGCGGATGGTTTTGCGGTAGGTGTCCCAATCAAACGTGGCTTCTTGGGTGAACGGTTTTTTGACGAAACGAGTCAGGTTGATGGAACCTAGCAAGCAACTGCCGTAAGGCGGCAAGGGTTGTTCGCCGCAATTGTGGGCATGTAAACCATTAGCATCAAAGGTATTGATACCAGGGACTTGGATATCAAATACATCTTCACAGCCATCAGCTGTGATTGAGGTGACTGTAGCGAAAAAGCGTTCACGATTTAATGAGCGTATATAATTTTTTAAAACAAGTTGTAATTGAGATGCCTTATCACTGTTAGTAAATCCAATGGTTTCTTGGAATATGGCAATGTTGTCGCCACTGATTACGAGTTCATGTTGTGGGGTGATTTTATAATTGGCCAAATTACCTTTACCGTCCGGTAATCTAGTTATGCCAGCCGGGCGGCGGTTGCGATAGATAATAGACATAATGCCCAAACGTAGGAGCATTCGCTGTACAGCTTCTAGGCGAGGAAGGTCAGATTGCGCCAGTCGGATACTAACCCCTTTGCTTTGGTTGCCTTGAACAGAACCGTCAGCGTCAAAGAAACCTTGTAAAAAACCTTTATAGAAATTGCTGGAAGCAATCTCCAGTTGCGGGGTTATAGTTTTGTTACCAGGCGACATACCTAATTCTTCTGCAAGCGATTTTAGTCCAGCAAAACTAAGCCTGTACTCATTTCTACCCGCAATTTCGTGCCAACCCTTAAAGTCACTGCGTGTTGTAAATTCCGCTGTTGCAGCAAGCACTTTGGCCATCATGGCATCGTTACCCGCATTTGGATTATGGCTGTCACCATTCACGGCCTGCGCTGTTTTCCAAACAGACAATACGGCTTTATCTTCTTTTAATGTGCCGTCACCTATTAACAGGCCTATCAAATAGCCTTGGTTTTCACTGTATTGGCCTGGCCACTGATTCTGTGAGCGATGATTGTTTAATAAAACTTGATCGTTGGGCTTAAGCTGGCCTGCTTCACACCATTCAGTTTCAATAGTATAACGATTGAGACTGGTTATTTTACGTACACGGTGATCGGCGGTTAACCGCAAGCTAAATCCTTCTTTTGTGTCGAGCTTTACAATGTCTTTGGTAGCTGTTTTAAAAAAGCCTTCTGTGCCGGATTTATGGAGTTGCCCATCTACCAAAACATCAATTTGTTGCCCTAACACTGAACCAACTTGTCTTGGGCCTTGTGCTGTGTGTACCCAGGTATCAGCGGTAACACACGGGTTGGTGGCGCGAATATTCTCACAAAACCAGTTGTTATTCATCTCGTTAACTTTGTCGATCAGAATAAATCCAGGCTCAGCGTAATCATACGTCGAACTCATGATGATGTCCCACAGACGTCGTGCGGGTATGGTCTTGCAGATGCGGCAGGCGACTAAACCATCGTTGTTGACCACATAGCCTTCTTTATTAGCCAAGTCGCGCCAGATAATTTTGGTGCTGTCGTTCAAATCCAGTTTGTCTAGCACCACTTCTTTTTCGGTGACTGGAAACGATAACGGCCAGGGTTGGTCGTTTTTAACTGCTTCGACAAATTCAGTAGTGATCAGCAAAGAAAGGTTGAATTGGCGCAAACGGCCATTCTCGCGTTTGGCGCGGATAAATTCCACCACATCAGGATGGCCGACATCAAACGTTGCCATTTGTGCGCCGCGCCGACCACCGGCAGATGACACGGTGAAGCACATTTTGTCATAAATATCCATGAACGATAATGGCCCGGAGGTATAAGCACCAGCACCGGAAACATAGGCATCTTTTGGTCTGAGGGTCGAAAACTCATAGCCGATGCCGCAACCCGCCTTGAGCGTCAGCCCGGCTTC
>SBAV01000411.1 GCA_005239965.1 Methylobacter tundripaludum | reverse complement strand
AGATATGGAAAAACAGCCACCAGAATTACTCTATGACCTATGGACACATGAGAGTCAAATCCTTATGGCCCAAAAATGAAGGAATCGTTGTCGTACCCCTTAATCGGTTGTGCCGCTTCCGGCGCTTGCGCGGTGGTGTTGATTACCTCAATGCGCGAGCGGGCCGTGGGCTTGTCGGTTGCCGTCAAGTCAACCAGGTAAAATTGGCCGCTTTGGCTGTCCTGCACCTGGAGACGGGTCGCAGCAAATGGCCGGGTGGCCAGCCAGTACACACTGCCGTGCTGGCTTTGGGTGCGTAAATGCGGCAATAACGGTGACGGGATGCCTAAACGCACGTTGCCTGGAAACTGTATGATGCGCTCCCTGCCCACACTGAGGGTAATCACTATCGGGACACCATCCCACAGGATACGTTCTACGGATTCGTCTGCCCGAGCTGTGCTTAATTCGGCCTTGCCATCAGGGCTTAGCCCCAAACCTGGCGGAATGTCACTTTCGGCATGGCTGCCCTGGGCGACAAGCGCCATCAACAGCCCAAGAAGTCCCTGTTTAATAGGGTAATGCTGCATCCTCATCAAGGCATCTCCTGTTGCGGGGCTAGTTTTGGCAGTTCGGGTAACGGTTGCCGGGCATTGATGGTTTTTGGGCCGTCGCCTTCATAGCCATCCAAGGCCAATCCCCACGGATTGGCATCCCTATCGATGTCATAGCGCACAACACGGATCGGATAACGGATGCTGACGTTCTTGACTTCAATGCTTTTCACATATTCACGGATGTTATAATCCAGCCAGACCAGCCAGCTGTCGTCACTTAAAATGACCACGCGGCGCTCTTCAAAACCCTGGCCGGACAACGGCTGGATGGTTCTGGTGCGTCCTGACAGTTCTCCGTTTTTGCCGCGCAGCTCCATGTCAGCCTTAAGGCTGTCGATAAACGGCGGGGTCAAATATGGCGATACGCGGAACAGTTGTTGGCCATAGTCGTCCTGGCCATTGTCCCAATGGTTGGCCTGCTGGAACACGGTATTGGCGAAGGCGTAGATATGCGTCGGTTGTGCGTCTTCGGCCTTGATGACCGCGCCGGTGCGTAAATCCGGTGGGATATGGATGCGCACGGCTTCCTTGGCATGGTGCCAGCCATACCAAAGCCCTGCAATAACCAATGCCAACAGCCCGGCCAACCAGCGCAAGCTGGTGATGTGGGCACGTAAGTTGCTGTTCTCGTCGCGGTAGCGCATGGTTTTGAGCTTCTAGTTGATAGTCAGGAATGAGCGGCCCAATGACCAGGATCCGTGGCGGCGGATAAGTTTTGAGCGCCAAAGGCCCAGGTCGTTAAGCCGGATCATCATCAGGTGTTGGTAGTAATTGTCCGGGCGGCCGCGTTTAACCAGCTGGAATAGCGTTGCTCCCACATAGACCGTGGCTAAAATACCCAATCCCGACAGTCCTAAACCCATCGCCACTGCGCCAAATGAGGCGGCGACCATCAGTGAAACCGGCACCCAGAACAGCACGGCGCACAACAGGATCATGCCCAGTTCGGAGTTTGAGCAGCCCCTGAAAATTAACGGCTCTGAATTGAGCCGGTCGGCCAGGATGTCATGTATGTCATTTGGGTTCATAAGTTTTCTCAGTGGCAATGGTCAATGCCCTACACAGCATCAACCATCACCGGTTACAGTTAAACGATGGTGGTGGAGGCTTCGGTCAGCAGATAGCTGATGAACACCATGACTCCGGCAGCGATAATGCCGGTCAACCCGACTTCGCCCCATTCGGCGCGGCCATTGCGGGCCTCGTTGAATTTAGCGATGGTGATCCAGGCGATCCATAAGAACGCCGCCGTTGCGATGACCAACCCCAACACCAGGCCAGCATCCTTTGAATAGCCTTTAATCAGGTTCAACCAGTTGCCGGCTGGTGCGCCGGTGCTGGGTGCCGTGGGTGTCGGCAACGCCGCCTGCCCGTTAGCACTGAACAGTAAAAGCCACGTTACCGCCGTGGCGGTTAAACACTTAAGTTTGGAAATAGCCATAAAACTCCTTGTTCAAACATGACACGATAATTACCCCACTAAATAACCCAGCAACAGCATGACGACCGCCGTTCGTACCAACAAAGTAGACAGCTCGTAAAACGAAATCTGCCCGCTTTGCCAACGTTGCAGTTGCCGGTAAGCCAGCCAGGCACCAAAAGTTAAAAACACTAAAGCCCCGACACTGGCAATACCCAGCGTCAGGCTGTCACCGGAGACACCGGCCGATTGCTGGAACAGCGCCAGTTGGTTTGCTGTCACCGGCGTTACCTTGTTCGGTAATCCCCTTTAAGTGGCGGAAAACTGCGCGGTTGCTGGTGCGTGGCTGTCGTGTGTTCACGCAGGCCAAGCTTCATGCGCACCAGGTCGTCCCGAAGCCAACCGTATTCAAACCGGACAGTGGCATCGGGGTCGGCCTGGGCCTCTGCTACGGCTATCATCGGTGCCAAGGCATCCAGTTCATGCGCCACCCGCGCCAGGGCTTCACGTTCGCCGTCCGGATCGGCAATCACTGGCCCTGCCACTAACAGGCCGACCGTTAGAAATAAAAATGCACGCATGAGTCAACCTCCCTTAAGTCCACCACTCGGAGGCATAATCTACGCAGATTTTTTAAAAAAAATAGCGAAAACCGTCCTTCCAAATAGGACAGTTTTTGGGTGGAACGCACGACGGGAATAGGAAAACGTAATAATCAATACAAATGGATCACGAATACAACGTAACCATAAGCACTTACGCGGCATTGTAAAGGCTGTAGAAACTCAAAAAGGTTTACAATAGGCATCGTACGGCAGTAAAGCACTGTAGAGTGCTTCTATCATCTGAGCTTCCGTAGCCGTCTGTGAATCCCATGCGTCACGTTGACGACACGGTTTATTTTGATTGCTGCCCATCTTAATCCTCCCAAAAAACGATCCTTGTAAAAAATCATGAGTACTCATACTGTTCAAGACATTGCCAAGCAAAGTCGCTTGGCTGCACGCCAGCTAGCCTTAGCACCCGAATCAATACGAAATCTTGCCCTGGCTAAAATGGCCGAGACGCTGGAGTCGATAAAACATCAGGTTCTGGCGGTTAATGCCCAGGACATTATTAAAGCCCGCGATGAAGGGCAATCGGAGGCGATGGTCAAACGTCTGACGATTGATGAAAAAACCTTTCAGTACATGCTCTCCCGATTAAGGGAGGTGGCACAACGGCCAGACCCGCTGAATCGGATACTGGCGGGCCATACCAATCCGGCGGGACTGCGGGTCTACAAAAAATCGGTGCCGCTCGGTGTGATCGGCATTATTTATGAGTCACGCCCCAACGTCACCACGGATGCTGCTGGGGTATGTATAAAAAGCGGTAATGCGGTGATTTTGCGCGGCGGATCGGAAGCCCTGCAAACCAACACCTTACTCGCCGATGCGATGATTGAAGGTGCTGTTAACGCAGGTCTGCCACAACATACGATACAGATTATCCGCACGTCCGGGCACGAAGCGGTGGGGGAACTGCTGAAAATGGATGGATATATTCTGATTGTACCGGATTATGGGGTCGGTCGAAATTCCCTGAGCGAGGCGGAAATCAACAGATTTTGTAACCAATTATCATGGTACGAGTAGCCATT
>SBAV01000458.1 GCA_005239965.1 Methylobacter tundripaludum | reverse complement strand
TATTGACATTTGCAAGTAATTGATTATTTTATAATTAGTTAATAAATAACAGGCCATGCAAAAAAATAACCTATTGAAATATATAGTTTTCATAAGGGGCTAGCGGAATATTTACATTTGAGCGATTTTAACTCATTGATTTTACAGTAACTAGTCAAACTGGTTTTGGTCGAATTCAGGCCAAAATCCTAAATTGGCGAAGGTATTAATGTTGATAGTTGCTTTATATTCACCATAGGTTGCATGAAAGTGCGGAGGTGCATGTTCATTCCAAAACATTTGAATGACGATTCCGTAAAACTGGCTAATCGTTGGCATAAATTTATACAGTGTTGTATATCAATTAAGAACCTGGAATTGGCGGGGGCATTTTGGGAAAGAACGCAGCCAAATTTTCCATTTTTTCAGCAGCCAACCATTCCGGCATGGGATCATGCCAAATCAAAGTACTGTGGGTAATTTCACCACTCTGGATTTTCTGCTTAACTGTAGCCAAATCAAAAGGCCCGGTCCTTTCACCATTGATAGCCACATACATAAGCGGCGCACTGGGTAATGGCGGCGGTGTCGCCTGATTTCTACCCGCTTCGCTATAAGCCCTGCTCAATTCATTGGCCATCCCGAAACCCACACCCATACCAACACCCGCCGATGCAGCGCCACCCGGATTAGCCGCAGCAGTCTGCATTGCTTCTGCTGCCTGATAACGGGTGTAATCATTAAGATTACCGACAATCCCCATGCTGGTACGCTTATCCAGGGCTTTTTCGACTTCTTCGGGTAACGAGATATTTTCAATCAACAGATTACTGACTTCCAGCCCATATTCCAAAAACTCTGGCGTGAGGCGAGTGCTGATGTAATTGCTCAAATCATCATAATTACCGGCCAGATCCAGCACAGGAATATTAGATTCGCCCAGTATTGAGCTGAAACGGGAGGTGATGAGATTACGCAGTTGGTCGCTGATTTCGCCGGTGACAAAATGGCCGTTGGTACCAACTATTTCCTTGCTGAAAACTTCCGGCTCTTTGATTCTAACGGCATACGTCCCGTAAGCCCTGAGCCTGACAGCGCCAAATTCCTTATCACGCAACATGATCGGATTTTTGGTGCCCCATTTCAGGTCGGTAAACCGGCGCATGTTAAAGAAATAAACCTCCGCCTTAAACGGGCTGTTAAAGCCATGCGGCCAACTTTCCAGTGTGGTCATGATGGGCATGTTGTTGGTTTCCAGCTTGTACAAGCCCGGCTGGTAAATGTCGGCAATGCGGCCTTCATTCACCAGAATTGCAACTTGCGATTCACGCACCGTTAACATGGCACCGTATTTGATTTCATTCCCGTAACGTTCAAAGCGGTACACCATCGTGTCGCTGGAGCTGTCCGTCCATTCGATAACATCGACGAACTCACCTAAAATTTTGCCAAACAAGCCCATTTCAGTCTCCTTATTGTTCTTGCTCTGTTGGCGTAGACACAGGCCGCATCGCTTTGGCTGATGCCAAGGTTTTACGTAACGCTGCTTCACAGGTCTGCAATTCGATTGCCGCTTGCGCCCGGGCCTTCTTGCCATCTTCGGCAATCAGCAAACTCTCTTCTAAAGTTTCGATGAGCAATGTATTTGCCTGTTTGATGACTTCAATATCAAACACGCCGCGCTCTAATTGTTTGCGGGTTTCAGCATTGGCCTGCTTAAGATTTTCGGCATTGCTTCTGAGCAAATCATTGGTCAAGTCTGTTGCCGCCTTTACAGTATCGGCAGCTTGTGCGGAGCGGTAAATGGTGACTGCGGTAGCCAGTTGTTGGCGCCACAAGGGCACAGTGTTGACCAGCGTTGAATTAATCTTGTTAATCAGGCTCTTGTTGTTTTCCTGTATCAGTCGAATACTGGGCAAGCCTTGCATCGCCACCTGACGGGTTAAACGAAGGTCATGTACGCGTCGATCCAGCTCATCTCGCGCGGCGCGTAAATCCCGCAACTGTTGAGCAGAAATGGTTTGGTCGCTAAGTTCGGCCTGCTTGGCTTTTTCTGGGATGACATTGCCATTCAATTCTTTAAGCTTTTCATCGCCGGCCTGGATGTAATTTTCCAGCGTATTAAAAAAATTCAGGTTAGCGTTATAGAGTCGATCCAGAGACGTAATGTCGGTAAGCAAAGTCGTTTTATGAACTTCCAGCTTGTCGGTAATGCTGTCGATTTGTTTGCGGACTTCCTCATACTTCTGGATAAATTTGGCGACTGGCTTGGCCTTGCCCAACAACTTATCGAAAAAGCCAGGTTGTTGATTAGGGTTGAGCTCATCAATATCAAAACCCCTGATAACGGCAACCATCGCGTTAAGATCGTTACCTGCCGAGCCCAAATCCTTGTTTTTAACACCGTCCAGCATTTTATCGGAGATGGTGGTGAGCTGTTCTTGCGCCTTGCTGCCGAAAGACAGGATGCTATGGCTGTCCGTTATATCGATTTCGACCATTAATTTGCCAACTTCCGTAGTTGGTGGTGGCGCTGGCGTTGTTTCTACGCTTGCCGGTACTGCCGGAATTGCCTGGTCAGAAATGTTTCCGGTAATGATTGTTTTTTGCACCGCTTCAGCTGCCGTGGATATGGCCTCTGTTGGCATTACGGTCTTATCTTGCTGCTCTTCATTCATTCATCAACCCCTTCTGGTAAGAATGTATTAAACAATACCTTCATGTTTGAGTTGTTTGGCCAAGACTTCAATCTGGACATCCAGATCAAAAAGGTCTTCTTGCAACAACTTGTCTTTTTGTTCTTTAAATACGGATTCTATGCTATTCAAAACAGTGCGGAAATTCTGCGCCAGCTCAATGCTGTCCGCCTGTACATGGGTATTGGCATAGCCGGTGGTCACTTTGTTCGTTCCCTCCAAATAAACCAATAAAAACTTCCTGGCACGGCGAATTGTGCTTGGGTTGGCTTCCATCTCATCCAAAATATTCCTGGCTGTTTCACAGATACGGTCAATGCGGTCATTAAACTCGCGGTTGGTTATTTTGTTGTTGGCGTTTTCTATGCTCAAGATGGTATTTTCGGCGGCTTCGATCGTTGAACTGATCTCTTCTATCGTATAACCGTGACCACCCGCCACAGTTTTTTGTGTGCGTGGATCAAATCCGTAACGCAGGAACATTCCCAACAATGCGCCAGCGCCAAAAGCAATCGAGACGAAAAAAGGGAAGTATGCACCTAGCCACGCCAGGACAAAAGTTGTTCCAGCAACAATTCCTGCTGCCAACGTCTTTAATGGCCATTTTGGCGCACGGGCGACACGTTTTTCCCTGTAGATGTTTTCCGCTTGTAACCCACGGCGTAAAATCTGCGCCGCCAACAGAAACGCGGCATACCCACCGGCATTGATAATAATACCCAGTAAATTACCATGGGCAAAAGCTTTAATTGTGCCAAGTATCAGTAAGAAAGGTAGCACATAAAGTAATAACCCGCTGCTGTTAAACCAGTTTTGGGTTTGTTTTACAAAGCGCTTCGGGTTTTTTCGTAGCATATTCAGGTTGGTCACTATAAACCTCGGTAACGATGGTGGCTTTGCTGGATTATCGCCGATTAGATGTGGTCAGCGTTGCGGAGTGAAGCATCTACTGTGCTTGGCTCTGCCTTAACCATAGATTGACAGGTTGCAATGCCGACAGTAGCAATCAACAATATTAACCCTAAGAATCGTCTAAACCATTGGGACATTTGATCACCTTTAATTAAACTAAATAATGGAAGTGCCGGTAAAGCCTTTATAAAAGTTTACCATACCGGCCTATTCCAGTAAGCAACAAACAGCACTACAAATGATGCCATTTATGTTGCCACTGCTTGAAGATAAAATCCCTTAATGAACTATCCACATTTTTTTGCATTTGAAAACGTGCGCTACCTGATGGTGTTAACAAGGTTTGCGCTGTTATGCTATTTTTGTGACACCATTGGACAATCGGCAACCATTTTTGTTGCCAAAGCCCTGATGCGTGCCTCGTTAAGTAAACATGGGTAATGGTAGGATGGTTTTCAAGAATGGCCCGTATATTTACCTCTGTAAGATGCTGAAAATATCGGGCAATGGCATCATCCCGATAATTTTTCAAATGCCGGACATGCGCCTCATTGTTGCTGTCGGCATCATCGATGCTGTACAACAGATCAGTTAGGGCAACCTGATTTCGGCTACAAAACGCTTTCCATTCTGTATGGGGTGCTTGCCGTAAATTAATGTTCTCGTACAATCTCGGCAACACATCCCAAAAGTAATTGTTGTGGGTTCTGCCATAAAACCAGGGTGCATAATTATCCAGATTATCCCAGCCCGGATTGAAGGTGCCGATAATTAACGTGGTTGGCTCAAAATCGATGCGTTCAAGATTCAAGTCGCTTGCAAATTTATGAATACAGGCCATGAATACCTTAATTTAGGAAAGCGCTTATTGGGTATTAGCGGATTATGGGATTTAAATAACGCATTGATTCTTTAGGTATTAATTTTTGATGGGGAGAGTGGTATATGCCTAGCGCCGCCAATATTTTTAAGGGTATTCCCGAACAAATAAAGGAAGAATTATTCGAGCCATTGTTGCGTAACGACAGGGTTCACATCGAGCGCATTGTGTCCAGAGGACATGTAACGCCTGAAGGGCAGTGGTACGATCAAGCCTGGGATGAATGGGTAATTTTGTTGCAAGGGCAAGCACTGCTGCGTTACGAAACAGACAATGTCCGTATCAGGCTGAGCGCAGGGGATTATGTGTTAATCCCCGCACATACCAAACACCGTGTTGAATGGACATTGCCTGATGTTGACAGTGTTTGGCTGGCAATACATTTGTATTAATTTGGCGCTACCTGTGGCACGGGGGTACGTTGCTGGAGCTTTGCCAACACCTCATCACGCGGGCCATCCATAACCAGCAAGCCATCGTTTAAAATCATGATGCGGTCGGTTAGGCCTAATACGCCCATGCGGTGGGTAATGACGATAACCGTGCAGCCGCGTTGCTTTAATCCTGCCAAGGCCTGGCCGAGGGCGATTTCACCTTGCTCATCCAAGTTGGAGTTGGGTTCGTCCAGAACCACCAGAACCGGGTCGCCATAAAGCGCCCGTGCCAGACCGATGCGTTGCCGTTGGCCAGCGGAAAGCACACCACCGGTGCTGCCGATTTCGGTGTCGTAACCTTGCGGCAAATGCAGGATCATGTCATGCACCCCGGTCGCCTTGGCGGCGGCAACGACTTTTTCGGAATCCAGCTCGCCAAAACGGGCGATGTTGTCGGCAATAGTGCCGTCAAACAGTTCGATATCTTGGGGCAGATAGCCGACATAAGGCCCTATTAAGGCGCGATCCCATTGTGCGACTTCTGCGCCATCAAAGCGTATAGCGCCATTTGCAGTTGGCCATATTCCGAGCAGTGCCCGCGCCAGTGTTGATTTGCCGGATGCACTAGGGCCAATTAAGGCCACAAATACACCTGGATCGATAGCGAAATTAACGCCCTTAACCACAGCAGTCCTGGAACCTGGCGGCACGACAACTGCCTGCTCGGCACGTAATGCGCCTTTCGGTGCAGGTAATGGCATACGCTCGGCTTCGGGCGGGAACTGTGCCAGCAAGGTATTGAGACGCTCGTAGGCGGTGCGGGCGGTTAAAAACTGTTTCCAGCTGCCGATCATCAGGTCAATTGGTGCTAAAGCTCGTCCCAGCAGTATAGAGCCGCCGATCATAAGGCCCGGTGTAATTTGTCTGTCTATGGCCAGCCATGCGCCAAGGCCTAAAATCAGCGATTGTATGGTTAGCCGATAGGTTTTTGATAAGGCAGCGATTAATCCCGCCTTATTGCTGGCTTGGGCTTGGAGAATAATCAGGTTTTGTTGTTTTTCCTTCCAACGCAACAATAGCGCAGGTAACATGCCTAAGGCATGGACAATTTCAGCGTTGCGTAGGTTGCGCGAGGTGATGTTGGCGCTTTCTACTGAAACACGGTTGGCTTGCTCCAGGTCGTCATGAGTAGCTTTTTCATTCCAAATCGCCAATAAAATCAACAGCACTGCGGATATAACGGCAACAATGCCGAAGCTACTGTGGAACAGGAACAGTAAAGCGACATAGATGGGTACCCACGGCGCATCAAAGAAAGCAAACAGGCCGTTGCCGGTTAAAAATTGCCGCAATGCCAGTAAGTCGCTCAACGGTTGGGCGCTGGATTTACCGCCTGAGACCAAGGCTTGTCGAAATAAAACCCGATAAAGGCGTTCATTGAGCAATAAGTCAAAACGGGCGCTGACGCGGATGAGTATTTGCGAACGTATCCATTCCAATGCCCCTAGCGCGATAAACAGCACCACGACCAACAGCGTTAACATGAGCAATGTGGAGGTGCTGTTACTGCCAAGCACCCGATCATAAACTTGCAGCATGTAGAGGGAAGGTACCAACATCAGTACATTGATAAAAAAGCTGAATATTGCCGCCGACGTGAATGATTGGCGGCAGTGACGAATAGCCTGAGCGAGTTCTGAGGCGGGTGAACGCATGATGGTGTTGCCTTTTAGTGATAAAAAAACAAGCCCCTGAAATGGGGCTTGCTGACATATTATTTTACCCAGAAGGTCTTAAGCAAGCTAGCTTATCTGTGCAGGTTCAAAAGATTGTCTGATCTGTTGCATGCTTTCGTTGCTGGGTATTGCTTTGCTGAAATAAACCGGCTGTTCCTGATCGATAATTTTGGAGCCGGATGTTGCTTGATTGCCAGTTATGCCATTATTGGTAGTTTCTTTGCCGTATTCAGGATTAAAAAGCAGATTATCATAAAAAGATTGAACCGATCTTTTCATCGACAGCAAATAACGTGCTATCTTTTTTGTTATCAGTGAGGCCATGAATTTTTCCATTTCTAGTGTAAAAGGGCGGTGGGGCAGTTGTCACCGTTTACAAAAACCGATTACCCAATTAAGCTTGTTAAGTATTATGATTAAGCATACTCGCGGGTAGCCGGTGATTTTTTATCGATTTATGTTGCTGGATTTAATCTTGTTTGAAGTATAGATGAGGGCAAAAAAAAGACAGGACAAACAGTTTCTTATACGCTTTCCTGGAAAG
>SBAV01000444.1 GCA_005239965.1 Methylobacter tundripaludum | reverse complement strand
GCCCAACACGCCCATGCCTTTGGCAAAATAGATGTAGGCAAAATACAGGATCATAAAACCAAAGGCATATTTGATTTTGTTCATCCAGTACCCGGCTTTCGGCAGTTTTTTAAATTTAACCACGCTGACGATAAAAAACGGCAAGGCCACGCCCAAACCAAAACCGCCCATCATCATGCCGCCATGCGAGGCGACCACGAACTTGTCCCAAAAGCCCAAACTTTGATTGACTAAAGCCAACGCATCGGCTTTGGCGGCAATGTTATCGGCCACCTGTAACAACAAAGCGAAAACAATCGGGCCAACACAGGGGGAGATCACCAGGCCTGCCACAGCGCCCATTAGCCAGGTGCCGCCCAGGCCGTTAACACGGGTGGTTTTCTGATCCAGGGTATGCACTTCATTTTGCATGAAGCTCAGTTCGTAAAAACCCAGCAAGGCAACGGCAAAGAAAGCAAAAAACACCGCGAAGGCCAAGTTAACCGACGCTGATTGCATGAAAGTGTTGAATGCTCCGCCAGTCATGCCGGCCAGCAAGCCCAGCACAATATAGGTGCCAATCATGCCCACCATATACGCCAGTGCGTGTTGCTTTTCCTTGTCTTTGTGTCCTTGTGCCCGATTAATGATAAACATGGAAGTAATCGGCAGCATGGGGTACACGCACGGTGTTGCCACCGATAACAAACCGGCAATCAACATCAGGCCAAACATAATCAGGGTGTTGCCCTGATTGTTTTTAAACAATGCCATTAACCTGTCAGTAAAGCTGGTAGATTCATCGACTGTACTGCTGCTTTCTGCGTTTGTTGAAGCCAATGCTATGGGTAAGGTTAACTCAGCCTGTGTGGTTTGCGGGCGAAAACAGACATGAGTGACATCATTGCACAGCTGGTATTGTACTGAAACTGCGGCAGTCTGATGGGCGGTCGTGTTGCCGGCTTTTTCCAGAGACAAAGTAAAATCACCTGGACCACGCAGGACATTGGCCTTAACTTCCGCATCATAAATCCCAGCCGGTCTTTCCAGTTTGCTGAGGGTTACACCGGAACTGGCCAGCTTGCCATCGGCATCAAGGGTGACTGGAATATAAATATTTTCCGCACCTTTATCCAGATAAGCATGATGGTCTTTGGGTACCGTCAAGGTAATTTTGTACTGCGCTGGCCATGCCGTAACATTGACGGCATTAACGGCAACCTGTACTTTGGGCGCTTGGGCAAATATCAAGTCTGCCCACAGCAGGCCCATTAAAAACAACAAAAACGTTGATACATTATTTTTCATCACTGTTCAGATCTCATGGGTTAAGCTGTCCGTAGTGCGTTTTTCGAACCATGAATAATTCAATGGCAGTGTCATCTCGTACAAACCTCAGTTATTTTAAAAAGCTGCATTTATTTTTTTGCCAACAACTCGGTGATCTTTTTTTCCAATTCGGTAATATCGCTAGCAGTAAAGCCATGATGAATGTTTTGCACGACACCTTGTTTATCGATAATGAAAGAGGTTGGCATCGATTCCACCACAAATTTATCAGCCCACTCGCCCTTGGCATCTGCTAACACAGTAAAAGAAACTGGGATTTCTTTTAAAAACTGTTCGGCTTTGGTTTTATCTTCATCTAAATTGATGGCAACTACTTCAAAACCCTGAGCCTTAAGCTTTTCGTGCAATTGATTTAGCAACGGAAATGATGTGCGGCACGGCGCACACCACGATGCCCAAAAGTCAAGGTAAACAACTTTTCCCGCAAATTGACTTAATGCGGTGGGCTGATTTTGTTGCAACGTAGGCAATGTAAATTGCGGAGCGGCTTGCCCGACTTCTGTAGCATTTGTCGTAAAAGTGAGAGCATTGAGCAGCAATGTAAAGGTAATGGTTTTTATGCTTTTATATAACATAATAATTCTCAATTAAAAAAAAATTTCGTGTAAAAATATATGGAATTTTACGGACACTGTATTAAATCAATATTAAGCGCAACTTAAAAAATATTCATCTTCTAAAAATGCTATTGACGATCCTGATTTTATAGCTAAAACGATACATAAAAAATAAAGCATGAATCATGCCTACTCTTACTCTATTGAATATAAATAGATATAAATTCTTAAGTACAAACAACTGCATACTTTAATTGCAGTCGCTGCAATTAAAGTATGCAAAATTGGTGGGATTTCTATTTGGATATTGTGAATGTTTACAATATTAAGCTTAAATTAGGCAATTTTTCAAAGCATATCAAAATAATGAACTGTGGCTGCTTTTTTTCATAGTACACTGCACCAATTCAACTGTTCACAATATTCACATAATTTTATTGCACCATGTTTACAATTACTAAAGAAGTGTATTTTTGCTACGGCCATCGTCTGATGAATCATTCAGGAAAATGCCGGAACTTACACGGCCATAGCGTTAAGGCATCCATTTCAATTGCACAAGAACAACTCAATGATCAAGGCATGGTGTGTGATTTTTCTGATATTAAACTGTGTGTCGAAGCCTATATTGACGAATATCTGGATCACAATTTTCTGCTCCATAAGAATGATCCCATTGTGTCCGTGCTGGTTGAAAACAAAGAACGCTTTTTAGCGCTCGACGAACACCCTACTGCCGAAGTTATCAGCAAGATGATTTACCAATACCTTAAAAAATCCGGTTTTAACGTTGTCGAAGTTATATTGTGGGAAACTGCCAGCGCTTATGCCAGCTACAAGGAAAGCTAATTCAGCCCCCTATTTCACGCAGGCTTATTTTTGTTACGTTGTTGCAGGCTTGCAAGGCCGATAATGCCCGCCCCTAGAAGACCAACAGGTGTAGGTTCGGGTTCAACGGGGGGGGCTATATCCTTATCAAGCATAATGTCCCAATCTGCGTGATTGGTAATGCTATTCCAAAATCGAAAACTTAGGGTATCCAGTCTGTGTACAGGTGCTTCAAAGTATTGGCAAGTATTTGTAAAACTGACTTTTTCATAGAGCAGATCGTCGCAATCATTGCTCGTTGACCGTAAGGCATCTGCTGGTTCTATACAATCTGCGGCCAGTTGATTATCACTATCAATCGTGTCAACTCCAGTCAATTCGGGCGATAACAGCAAAGAGGCCTGAAATGTCGCCAGGTTAGGGGAGGAAAAAGGGTCGTCAAAAACTTTGTTAACAAAAGCGACACTGAGATCATTTACCCCTAATGTACTGGTAATGGTTAAGCCAATAAGGTTATTTATAAATTTTGGCCATTCAACAGAAATTGAATTTTTTGGGAGGGTATTGGCGTAAATTACTGTTGCTAAAGCCGGTTTAACCACCGAAAACATAAGCATTACTGCAATAATGCACTTAAACCCTCTTTGTTCCATGATGCGTTCCAGCGGAAAATAGATATTTGATATATTGGCTACACTTAAAAAAGAAGCAGAAAATCATCAAAAGTTTATATATTCGGCAGGAACCTTGTATTTTTTCGATTTTATGCTTATTCATTATGTAAGCACAAGTCATGCCATTTGCTTTTTGGTAGGTAAAATTACCTTTTTATCAATTGGTTGTGCTTTATTGTGCTGTGTTTAATCAGGAATATTTCATTACCCTGTATGGCCTGTGACAAAAAAACAGACACTTCCAGGTGTTAGAGTAAGCGCAGTTCCCTTCGAGATAGGGGAAAGTCAGCTTTTGCCGTTTAAGGCGTTAAGCGATGTTAAGGAGTAAATGGAGTTGGCGCTGTAATCAAGGACGGGCTCGTTGGTAAATACAGTTTTCAATTTTTTTGAGTGTTTAATTGCAAAAACAAACGACTTGGTTCGACAGTAACCCATTAATCTTAAAGATAATTGATTGTATTTAATCAACGGGATGGCTAGCTGCTCAATTCTTCAAAGCCAAAATCATCAACGCTGATAGCGGCAAAGCGTGCCTGTTCGGCTTTCATAAACAAGTCATATTCTGTTTGATTGATGATGCCTTGGGATAAGGCCTCACCGGCAAGGTGGGTTAATTCTCCTTTCGGGAGTTGTTTTTGTTTCTGCGCCTGGCGAAGTTTGGTTTCCACTGGGGCTGCTGCCAATACCGCCTTAAAAGCGATTTCAATTCTGCCGGTGGCATCGCCGGGATTACTGTTGATGTAAATACCTTGGGTTAAACGATCACGGCTAGCACTTTCAGACAGCAGCACAGCTGCAGTTTGGTGAATTAATTTGTCACTGGGTGGAGAATACGGTTTACCCAGTGGAAAGATAAGACAACGCAACATCCACGCCAAGGGGCGGAAAGGCAATTTCCAGTAAATGGCCAATAAAGATTGTTGGGCACGGTAAAGGCTGTGTTGACACGCCCAGTGCAGTAATGGCAGATCGTCTTTGGGGCAGTGCTGATTTTGATAATGTTTGAGCACACAAGAGCATAGATACAGGTTGCTCAAAACGTCGGCAAAGCGGCCGGATAGTCGCTCTTTGCGTTTCAGGGCGCCGCCCAGCGTTAATAGCGCAAAGTCGGCAAATAACGCAAAACCTACGCACAGGCGCGTGATGTGCTGGTAATAGCGTTGGGTGTCATGGTTACCCGGTGTTTTGATAAAGCGGGCATCGGTAAGGCCGAACCACAAGGCTGTGACTTTGTTACGTCCCCAAAAACCGATATGTTGAAATAGCAAGTGGTCAAATTCCGCCAGATTGCCTTGCTGTATGGCGGCCATTTCTTGCTGTAGGTAAGGGTGGCAGCGAATTGCGCCTTGACCAAAAATCATCAGCGTGCGGGTCAAAATATTAGCGCCTTCCACGGTGATGCTGACCGGAATAACCTGATACAAACGGCCTAAATAATTTTTAGGCCCTAAGCAAATACCCGACCCACCCTGAATATCCATGGCATCGTTAACGATACGGCGCATTCTTTCGGTGAGTTCGTATTTTAAAATGGCGGAAATTACCGCAGGTTTTTCGCCGCTATCCAAAGCGGCATTGGTGACCCACCGTGCTGCATCCAGAATATAAGTTTCTCCGGCCATGCGCGCCAAAGGTTCTTCGATGCCTTCAAATTCACCAATCGGCAAATTGAATTGCTTGCGGATACGTGCATACGCCCCCGTGTTACGGCAGACCAATTTACCGGCACCTACGCTGAGCGCAGGCAATGAAATCGCCCGGCCAGTGCTTAGGCTTTGCATGAGCATTTTCCAGCCATTACCGACTTGTGCCACATCGCCTATGATCCAGTTCATCGGAATAAATACATCTTTTCCCCAGTTTGGGCCGTTTTGGAAGGCGGAATTCAACGGAAAATGGCGTCTGCCTATGGAAACACCCTTGGTGTTGGTTGGAATCAAGGCAACGGTAATACCGATATCTTCCACATCACCTATAAGTTTGTCAGGATCGTAAAGCTTGAAGGCAAGCCCCAATACGGTAGCAACAGGGCCTAAGGTGATATAGCGTTTTTCCCAGTTCAGGCGTATGCCCAGCACATGCTTTTTGCCATTAAAAGTGCCATAGCAAACGATACCGGTATCCGGTATGGCACTGGCATCGCTACCGGCGTGAGGGCCGGTTAAAGCAAATGCCGGGATTTCCTCGCCCCGTGCCAGACGGGGTAAATAAAAGTTTTTTTGCTGATCGGTTCCGTAGTTGAGTAACAGTTTCGCAGGGCCTAAAGAATTGGGCACCATGACGGTGACTGCCGCCGTTGTGCAACGGCTGGCGATTTTCATAACGATGGCCGAGTGCGCCATTTCTGAGAATGCCAGACCGCCGTAGTGTTTGGGAATAATAATGCCACAGAATTTGTGCTGTTTAATGTAATCCCAGACTTCTTTGGGCAAATCGTTACGGTGATGGGTTATGTCCCAGTCATCGAGCATGGCGCATAGCTGTTCGACAGGGCCGTTGAGATAGGCTTGTTCTTCGTTGGTAAGCTTTGCGGCTGGTAAGTTTTGTAAGACATGCCAATTAGGATCACCCGAAAACAGTTCCGCATCCCACCAGGTGTTACCGGCTTCCAGTGCTTCTTGTTCGGTTTTTGACATCGCCGGCAGCGAATTTTTCATCCAATTAAACAGCCAGCGGCTTATCAATTGCCGTCGGATAACAGGCAGGTTCAGGGGGATAAAAACGCCTAAATAGCACGCCCACAGGGTTTGGTTGGCGGGTGTTAACCCTTCGATCAGAAGATAGCCTGCTAACAAAGCACCGACTACCAAAGTGGCCACGGGTATGTGGATGCGGCAATAAAACAGGATGGATACGGTAATCAACAGAGCCAATAGCCAGAACATTGTTATTCTCCTGTGTGAGGCGGGTGTGTTTGTTAAAGCCAGCTAGCCAGATTATGGGAACGGTAGCGGGTTATAGAGGCGCAATATCTTGCGTCCCTATGAAGGTTATTTATACCTCACCATTGATCAAGCTATGTCACACGCTAATTTCTTAACGGTTTACCGGTTTTTAACATATGTTCCAATCTTGCTAAAGTATTGGGTTGTTGCACCAGTGTTACAAAAGCATTCAGCTCCAGATCAAGCACATCATCTTCAGACAACGGTTCGGTCATATCACAATCCCCTCCACTCAAAACATAAGCCAGTTGCGCAGCGATAGTTAAGTCATAGGCTGTGGCTTTGCCCTGTGCCTGTAAACTTTTAGCGCCCATATCGAGCAGCACTTCCGCAGTTTTTCCGGGCAAAGGGTAAACACACGGTTGCGGCGGGTTGTAGTTGGTGCAGAGTGACAAGGCTTTACTTTTAGCGTCGGCCAGCAACCGATTCTTATTCATGGTGATGCCATCAGTAGCGGCAAGAAACAGCAGTTCCTTGGCTTCGGCAGCGGATTTTGAGACTTTAGCCAAGGCGATGGTTTCAAATGCTTTTACTACCGGCGGCATAGGGCCTTTAGGAAGTTTTGGAAACGTTAGGTAACGGCGTAAATATTCCTTACAGCCGCCCCAGCCGGGGATAAGGCCAACGCCGACTTCCACCAGCCCCGTATAAAGTTCGGCATGGGCTTGTATGGCAGTAGAGTGCAACAAGATTTCACAACCACCGCCTAAAGCCAATCCTGAGGGGGCAGCGACTACAGGGAAAGGCGCATACTTTAGTGCTTTGTAGGTTTGTTGGCCTTGCCTGATGAGTTGCTCGACTACCATCCAGTTTTGGTTATGGATGGCTTGAATCAATAAACCGAGATTGGCGCCGGCTGAAAAATGCTCAGCGTCGTTATGAATCACCAGCGCTGCGAATTCACTTTTGACTTTATCAATACTTTGCCTGATTAGCGCCATGCTGTTCATATCCAGCGCATTCATTTTGCTGTGAAATTCCAGGCAAGCAACACCATCGCCACAATCCCACAAGCTGGCAGACCCGTTGTTCAGTATGGCCGGGTGTTGGCGCTTAATATCGGCAAGCAAAACAACACCGGGCTTGCGCCGAATAGGCTGATAAGCGCCGGTCAACGTAACAAACTGAAGCTCCCCTGAAGCTACGTGGTACAAGGCTTGTCTTTCCCGTAACAATGGCGGTACAGGGCGCTGCTCTACCTGAAACCTGTCGACAAACCAGGCGCCACCCATCTGATCCAGCAATTCAAACGGCCCATAAGCCCAGTTGTAGCCATCACGCATGGCCGCATCGATAGTGACGATATCATCGGAAATTTCCGGCACGAGACTGGCCGCATACGCTAATGTTTTGGACATTACCCGCCATGCGTACTGGGATTCCCTAGCGGATGACGATAGCAGGGCTTGTAAGTTGGCATCTTTACTGTCTTGGGGGTTGTGGCTGAGGCCGTATTCCCCCGTCTCCAAATTAATCGATTCCTTAACGTGCTCGCTATTTAACCGGTAAAAGCCGCCTTTGCTTTTTCTGCCGGTAAATCCTGCCGCTATCATGTCCTGTACCCGCTTGGGAAGGTGTCCTATTTCCTGGAAGGCATCTTCAGCGGACAATGCCTGTGTCATGCTGGCCAAAATAGACGGAATCAGATCCAGGCCGATCAAATCCAGCAAACCGAAGATACCGGTTTTGGGTATGCCAAACGGCGTGGAGATAAGGCTATCCGCCTGTTCAACCGTTAAGCCGAGATCAATCGCTTCCAGAATGCCGCATTGTAACCAGTAAATACCAATGCGGTTGGCGATAAAGCCTGGAGTGTCCTTGCACAGTATGCAGTTTTTGCCTAATTTGATGTCTGCAAATTCTTTAACGGTAGCAATCAGTTCCGGGCGTGTTTTAGGGCCCGCCACCAATTCCAAAAGCCGCATGTAGCGCGGCGGGTTAAAAAAATGCGTAATCATAAACTGCCCGGCAATACTATCCGGCAAGCCTTCTATGAGCAGCTTTAAGGGCAGGGTAGAGGTATTGGAGGAGACGATGCAGTCTTTATGACAAACCGCCACCAGCTTTCGATAGAGCGCTTGTTTGATTTGCGGCTTTTCAATAACCGCTTCAATCACCCAATCGACATCAGCCAGCCACGATAGATGATCTTCAACATTGCCGGGCGTAATCAGGCGGGCGTTGTTTTTGTGCATGAATGGTGCAGGTTCCGTTTTAAGCAGCTTTTGAATAGCGGCTTCCGCGATGCTGTTGCGGTTTGTTGTTTGTTCGGGAACGATGTCCAGGAGATAGGCAGGAACGCCCGCATTGCTGAACTGCGCTGCAATAGCCGCACCCATAACCCCCGCACCGATCACCGCCACTTTGTTGATGGCCATCAGATCGCCTCCAACAGTGTGGCTATGCCCTGGCCACCGCCGATACATTGTGTGGCCAAGGCGTATTGTTTGCCCTCCCGTTGCAGTAGGCTGGCAGCTTTGCCGGTAATTCTTGCCCCTGTTGCACCCAGTGGATGCCCTAACGCAATAGCGCCACCATCCAAATTTACTTTATCCAAAGGTACAGGCAGATCTTTAAGCACCGCCAATGCTTGTGCGGCAAAAGCTTCATTGAGTTCGACAATATCAATGTCATCCAGCTTTAATACCGCCCGATGCAAAACTTTATGGGTGGCGGCAACCGGGCCTATACCCATGATTTCAGGTGCACAACCGGAAACGGCAGTAGCTTTGACGCGTGCCAATTTGTTTAGTTTATGGGCATCGGCATAATCTTCGCTGCAGACCAGAACAGCGGCTGCACCATCGGTAAGCGGTGATGACGTCCCGGCAGTAACGGTACCATTTTTTTGAAAAGCAGGCAGCAACTGCTCCAAGTCATTGACGGTAGAATCAGGGCGTAAACAACTGTCTTTATTCATGCCGGCAATAGCGATAATCTCGTCGTCAAAGCGACCTTGTTGCTGTGCCAGATAGGCTTTTTGCTGGCTGGACAAAGAAAAGATTTCTTGGTCGATACGGTCTATTTTGTACCGTTGCGCCAGATTTTCAGCAGTATCGCCCATGCTGATATAAGCCTGTGGAAAGCTTTCATAAAGCGCCGGATTCGGCATGGTATTGTAGCCGCCCATAGGGATGCGCGTCATCGATTCAACGCCCGCGCAAATAAACACCTCACCGGCATTCATCTGAATGGCACCGGCAGCGACATGGATTGCCTGCATGGAAGAGCCACAGTACCGGTTGATCGTTGTGCCTGCGACGGTAATTGGCAACCCCGCCAGAAAAACGATTAATCGGGCCAGATTCAACCCTTGCTCAGCTTCGGGGAAAGCGCAGCCGAGGATTAAATCCTCGATGTCATCAGGATTGACACCTGTTTTAGTGATTAAGCCTTTTATGACTTGTGCAACCAAGTCATCGGGACGCACTTTACTTAACAGGCCTTTATATGCAGGAGCGAAAGGGGAGCGACAATATCCGGCAATAACGACGTTTTTCATTGTTTTTTTCTCCTGTTGATAGTTTTTTGTGTCTTTAGCCGTCCAGTCGATCACACTAACCAATGACGCTACCCATCGACAATTATTTCAGGATGCCTGATAGACGGTTATCACCCGGAAATGTTCCATTTATTTAATTGTTGCATTTTTTTACAATTATTTGCATTTTAAAAGTCAATGTCTTTTGAATTGTCATATTTTTCTGTTAATTGTAATAACACAATAACGGCGCCAGCGCCACCTTGTTTCTGTGTGGCTGAGCAAAATGCCAACACATGTCTATGTTGCCGTAGCCAGATATTAAGATTGTTTTTGATTACCGGATGGTTATTAGCAGAGCGATAACCTTTACCATGAATAATATGCACACAACGCCAACCGTTTTCCACACTGTCGTGCAGAAAATGCAGCAATTGCTGCTTGGCATCGTGGCTGTTTAAACCATGCAAATCAATTTCTGCATCCAGGCCAAAATAACCTTGCCGCAGTTTTTTGATGACATTTTTTTGCAAGCCGGATGCGCTAAAACTGAGCGTATCTTCAACGCTGAGCTTTTCAAGATCGGTAGGGATATGGGGTTGCAAATAAGCTTCTATACTGGTCGCTTGAACCTTGGGAACGGGTTTTGGCTTGTTTTCTGGTTTTAGCACAACCTTGTCACTGTTTACCGAGCGTACAGTACCGATGGTTTTTCTAAATAAATGGCTATCCTCTGAACTAATAGTTTTTTTTGTCACGAGAGCTGATTTTGTGGTCTATAGTTGCTAATATGATTGATTTTATAGCTTATTCTGCCTTAGAGCGATTGATAATGCATATTTTGTTAAGCAATGACGATGGGTATCTGGCTGAAGGTCTTTCAGCATTGGCGAATGCTTTACGCCGGCATGCGGATATTTCTGTTGTGGCACCGGATAGAAACCGCAGTGCGGCAAGTAACTCATTAACGTTGGAAATGCCTCTACGCGCCTATACAGCCGAGAACGGTTTTATTAAAGTGGATGGCACGCCCACCGATTGTGTGCATTTGGCGATTACCGGCTTACTGGCAACAGAGCCCGATATGGTGTTTGCCGGCATTAATCACGGCAGCAACTTGGGTGATGATGTGCTGTATTCCGGTACAGTTGCAGCCGCTACCGAAGGGCGTTTTTTAGGACTGCCGGCTGTGGCCATTTCTCTGGCCAGCCATAATCCTGGCCATTTTGAAACCGCTGCCCACGTTGCCGTAACTTTGCTGCAACAACTCATTAATCAACCGCTGCCCAAGGACACTATTTTGAATGTCAACGTACCGGATATTGCCCTGGGCGATTTAAAAGGTTATCAAGCCACCCGCCTTGGCCAACGCCATAAATCCGAGCCGGTGATTACCAGTACCGATCCGCGCGGACGAT
>SBAV01000052.1 GCA_005239965.1 Methylobacter tundripaludum | reverse complement strand
TCCCAGATGTAACCTGTCGTCGGATTTCGGCAATACAACTTCCAGTTCGTCGCCCACGAATATTTCAACTGCTTTGCCGGAATCGTTCTTGCTTATTTTCATGGATTCGCCTGCAGATGTATTGCCCGCATTACCCAATATAAGCGCAAAAACCATGCTTGCGCTGGTTTTAATCATTTGTGTGTTCTCAGTTTGCAATCTTATCCAAAACTGAGTGAGTATTAAGGATACTCCCACTTCCTGTCGACTAACTGTCCTATTAAAGTAACCTGATAAGCGATCCTAAAAAGCCATCCATCGGTATCTCTAACTAAAACTCGTACTTTTATAGGGAGAGAAGCGTAGTGTGGGCCAATGAGTAGTCGATCAGATGGTAACTCTAGCCAAAAGTTGTTTACTCCCCATCCAGCATGAACTGCTTGATTAGCATTATATATCGTGTTTATAGTTACAAACGGTGCCCCCTGTTCAACCTTTAGAGCTTTGTCTTCTGGAAGATCTATCCGTAGATAGATAAAAATGTCTTCACTATGCCATTGATTTGTTGATGTACCCTGAAAATCTATTCGAACGGTACCAGTGAGTGTAATGTGCTGCTTATTATCACCACTTATTGCGTATACTTTGTGAACAGATTCAAATCGGTCTTCCCGTTCATTATTTATGGGAATGCCTTCAAAAAACTCCAGTGTCATCTTTGTCTCCTTCGACTTGATAATAATCTTCTACCACCACTAATGCCGTGGGGATAAGCTCTATTTTCTGCCATTTATAAACATGTATTCATATTATATTATTATTCGAGAGTCGTAAGTTCTCGTAACCATATGAAAAAAGTAATTGTTTATTTTTGCCCTAATAACTATGAATTCAAATATTTCAGTGCGTTACGCTTTATTCGGAGTTAACTCGCGAGATATCTATAAGATGTCAAGACATACTTATTCTTTGGCAAATTCTGCGACAGAACCTATTCTCAATAAAAACCAGAATAAGGATTGTTTTTTGAACAAGGCAAGAGAACTTGAGTACAACCTTATAACCCAAATCGTTTTCTTACTCCCTTGTTATCATCGTCTTGCATATCTTGGCCACCATCATTTTTGCCTCTGTTACAGCTTCTTGTTCTGAAAAAAATCTGTGCCTTATTAAAAACCTGTCAAGATATTGCATCGTATCTACTTGCTTTATGTGTGCGGTCTTTGCGCGAGCGCTGCCTGGCAAGTGTACAGTTTCAGTTGCTTGCGATCTTGAGACAGTGTCAAGGCCAGGTCATCAGCAGTTATGAATCGTGCCAGCCAGATTGGCAGTCTATACTGACCAACCGGTTTCGTGGCTTTTAGGTCCAAAAGGTTAATCAGAAGTGTGCTTTCCTTATCCTTGAGCACACTTGAATCCGAAGCCAGATTAGCATACAGATAAAGTCCATCTGTCTGCAGGCTGGTTACTGGCATGCTGGTTGCAATTATATTGAGCCGCTCTGGGCTAGAAGGTTTCTTGAGGCTGATTATCTCCACACCACGCTCGGTTGCCAAAAAGACTTTCTGACGAATCCATAGTGCATCGCGGACCTTTGAATTGGATTGGATTTCTCCCATTAACCTTGGCTGCTCATCACCGTAAATGTCGTAAAGTGATATTCCCCCCTCCGCTGCAACCAGGCACAAATGACTTTGCATCAACATATGCACTGGATTCTTCATTGACAGCCTAACCGATTGCTGGCTTAGCTGGATCGAGCTTGGCGTAGCGCTGTGGAACCCGGCCAATTCATAGGACGTGAGCTGCGCGGCATTCGTGCATATCAGCAGGAAGCCACTACCACGGGTACGTCGTTCCTGTGAGACCGCGAAGGAAACTAAATTGTCCCCCATCTTAGCCGCACTGATTTTGGCGGGTTTGGTTGGGTTGCTTACATCGTATATCAAGAAATCTCTGCCGGATGCGATCAATAGCCGATTCCTTACCAGCGTGGCCTGGGTAATAGGTAACGACAAGGTTACGTTTCCCGCGTGCAGCAGGACCTTCTTCTTGCATTTTAGAACTGTTTTATATTCTCTTGAACTGGGCTGAACAGGCAATGGCCCAGGTGTCGTTTTCACACCCACCGCTTTAATGCCGAAGACCTGCCCTGTCGCTGCCGCGAATGAGACATGCACAGCCGGAAAACTCTTGCCGACATCAGCAACCAGATTGTTTTGTGCATCAAACACTTGTACGGATTTAACCGCCGGGTCAAGTGTGTAAAAATCGAAGATCTGTAGGCTATCACCCGGAATGGGGATATCGACCCACGGCATGTCCGGAATAATGTTGTCTACCATACGGTTCATGCCAGCCTCAATATACATCTCGTCTGGAACATAAGCACCGCCAATCCATGGTTTTTGATAAGTACCATCATAATGATGGAACTCATAGCGAGCTTTGACCTCCACCGGTCGGCTTTTTCGTTTGTAAGAGCAGTTACCATCCGAGTCGATTGCCTTGGTAACTATGTTGAGCGTCAGGGTGCTGGTGTAGTCCTGGTTGTACTGTGCGTAGGCTAGCGGCTCAAAGGTGACTGCCAGTGAAATACTTCCGCCTGGCAGAACGATACGTGGGCTCCCACAACAGTTTTGCACCCGCCAGTCACCTATTGCGGAGCCTACTCCACCACTATTGGAAAATTCCGCCGAGCACACGGTCAACGAAGTTCCCCCCCCGGTTAGTGATGACTAAGTTCCGAACGATCGGTGTGCTGGGACGCATACTGTAAAACGGACTCACTACCTTGCTAAACAGCACCAGTTCAGATGGAAGGTCAATCTGCGAAGTACCGCTTTCGTCAGCATTTTTACCCTGGATGTAGATTCCATCGGTAGAGATGACTGGAGGGAGGATCCGCAGGATTCCTGTTTCTGGGATTGCCAGGTCGATCAGCTCTTTGGTAGATGATTTGTTCTCCGAATCAGAAACCCAGGCTTTAATAATTTTCACAAGAAGGTTGGTGAGGGCAGTGAATAACCCCAATATCAGGTCTACAATCGATAGGCTGCAAAGGGCAGCCTTGATCGCATCTTCCTCGCCGCGTGGCGAAGCGTCGCACAGCTTCAAATTCGCTGAGAGTTTGGAACTTTCTGCGAACAGAGACAGAGCTAACTCCGCGCGAAAATCAATATCCATCGAGCCACCGAGCGCACAGTCCATATCGTAGGTACCAGTGCATTTTATGCGGATATTTTCGCCGGGCCAGGAGACCTGCTCCAGTTCTATATTCTTAACAGGCATGCCCGCTAGGTCAATTAGGTTATCCAGAGCCAGAGCCTGTTCAGCTACTCGTTTGATTGCGACAGTAACGATTTGGCGGTTAACAGTCAGTCCCCACTGATTATCCGACCCGATCAGATCCGAACCTGTATAACTTGTATAAAAACTATCCCAGTTGCCCTGCGTTCCTTCTTTGAAATGAATTCCAAATATCAGCATGTGGTTCCCCGCTCCGCCTACCTTCAAACCAGTTTCAAGTGGGTGTGCAGCCACTTCCAAGGGCTGCAGGTCAACTTCGTAAGGCGAAGAGTTCAGAAGCGGGGCCAGCATGTCTGCAACATCGCCAGGGGCGCTACGCAGTTCAACATATGCTCTCAGCTTGCCCGCGCTGATCTCCGTGCGCACCGCCAAATCAATCCCCACACAGCTGACCAGAATCTCAC
>SBAV01000207.1 GCA_005239965.1 Methylobacter tundripaludum | reverse complement strand
TGGGAAGGCAATAACGGCAAACCGAAACGCATTGCTTCGGCTTTAGAGATTATGCTGCAAGCCCCATTGGGCAGCGCCGCCTTTAACAATGAGTTTGGCCGGCCCAACCTCACCGGTTACTTTCGAAGTTTTGAACAGCCCGTACTCGACAGCCGTACCGAATTTAGAGGCTACCATAAACCGATCATGATTGCTGGCGGCATGGGCAATATTCGCCCAATGCTGGTACAAAAACAGCCCATTCCAGTCGGTGCGTTAATTATCATCCTGGGTGGCCCTACCATGTTGATCGGTTTGGGTGGCGGTGCGGCATCCTCACAAGCATCCGGTGCAGGTGCCGAAGAACTCGACTTTGCATCCGTACAACGGGAAAATCCGGAAATGCAGCGCCGCTGCCAGGAAGTCATCAACCATTGCAATTCGTTGGGCGAAGACTCCCCCATCATCTCCATCCATGACATCGGCGCAGGCGGCTTGTCCAACGCTGTGCCGGAAATTATCCATGATTGCGGGCGCGGAGGGCAGTTTCAATTACGCAATGTGCAAAATGCCGATAAAAGCCTGTCGCCGATGCAAATCTGGTGCAATGAATCACAAGAGCGCTATGTCATCGCCATTAAACCGGAATCATTAGATTTATTCAGTGCCTTTTGCGAACGCGAACATTGCCTGTTTGCCGTCATTGGCGAAGCTACCGAAGAGCAGCATCTGGCATTAGACGATGAATGGCTGGGCGATAAACCCGTCGATATGCCCTTATCGATATTATTTGGCAAACCGCCCAAAATGCACCGCACCGCTAATCGTGTGCCGCCCAAAACCAAAGCACTGGATTTTACCGGTATTGATCTCGCTGAAGCGATCAAACGGGTGCTGTCTTTTCCTGTGGTTGCCGACAAAAGCTTTCTGATTCATATTGGGGACCGCTCCATAACCGGCCTGGTGGCAAGGGACCAGTTGGTAGGCCCCTGGCAAGTGCCTGTCGCTGACGTGGCCGTTACAGCATCGGGTTTTTACGCTCTGACCGGTGAAGCAATGGCAATGGGTGAACGTGCGCCGATTGCCGTTGTCGATGCGCCCGCCTCTGGCCGCATGGCAATCGCTGAAGCATTGACCAATCTGGCCACCGCGCGTATTGATTCACTCAGGGACGTTAAATTATCCGCCAACTGGATGGCAGCAGCCGGTTACAACGGCGAAGATGCTGCATTATTTGATACCGTAAAAACCGTAGGCCTGGAGATTTGTCCCGCTTTGGAAATTGCCATCCCGGTCGGCAAGGATTCCTTGTCAATGAAAACCCTGTGGCAAGATAACGGCGGCGACAAAGCCATGACTGCACCGTTATCGCTGGTGGTCACCGCTTTTGCGCCCGTTATCGATATTAGCCAAACGCTCACCCCGCAATTGCAAGGCGGTGAAGACAGCGTCTTGATTTTAATTGATTTGGGCGCTGGTAAAAATCGTTTGGGCGGTTCAGTACTGGCGCAGGTTTACCAGCAAATGGGCAACAAGTGCCCCGATCTGGACGATCCTAAACTTTTAAAGGCCTTTTTTGAGTCGATTCAGATACTGAATTCTCAGGATAAATTGCTGGCCTATCATGACCGCTCGGACGGCGGCCTATTGGCGACAGTTGCGGAAATGATGTTCGCCGGTCGATTAGGCGTATCTTTAACCCTGGATTTGCTCGGTGATAACGTTATCGACGGCTTGTTTAATGAAGAACTGGGCGCGGTGCTGCAAGTCCGGCAATCAGATTGTGAAGAAGTCGTGGGTTTTCTACAGCAGGCAGGCCTGATTGATTGCACATTCGTCATAGGTCAAGTTATTACCGCGCCCTATTTAACGATCTCGCTGGCAGGAAAGATGCTTTACTCGGCCAGCCGCGCCGAATTACAGCCGCTCTGGTCAGAAGTCAGTTACCGGATGCAGGCTTTGCGCGATAATCCTGAGTGCGCCAAACAGCAGTTCGAACGCATTAGCGACAATAACGATCCGGGTCTCCATGCCCATGTTACCTTTGACATTAACGATGATATCAGCGCCCCGTTTATTTCGTTAACAAGACCCAAAATTGCCATCTTGCGTGAACAAGGCGTTAACGGCCATGTCGAAATGGCGGCAGCATTTGAACGTGCCGGATTTACCAGTGTCGATGTTCACATGACTGACATCATTCATGGCCGTGTCAGTTTGCAGGCGTTTGCAGGCTTGGTCGCTTGTGGCGGCTTTTCGTATGGCGATGTCTTAGGCGCTGGCGGCGGCTGGGCTAAATCCATTCTATTTAACCCCCGCGCACGGGATGAATTTAGCGCCTTTTTCCAGCGTACCGATACCTTTGCTTTAGGCGTGTGTAACGGTTGCCAAATGATGTCAGGGCTCAAGGCCATTATTCCGGGTGCTGACCACTGGCCACGTTTTTTGCGCAACACCTCTGAACAATTCGAAGCGCGTGTGGCACTGGTTGAAGTGCAAAAATCACCGTCCATCCTGTTCGCAGGCATGGAAGGCTCACGGATGCCGGTTGCCATCGCCCATGGTGAAGGCCGTGCCGAATTCGACCGCGATCCGGCCAGCATTTTTGATGCGCAATTGATTGCACTCAGCTATGTCGATAATTATGGTCGGGTAACGACTGATTTTCCGGCCAATCCCAATGGATCACCCTATGGCATTACCGGACTGACTACTGCCGATGGCCGTTTTACCATTATGATGCCACACCCGGAACGGTGTTTTAGAACCCTGCAAAACTCCTGGCATCCCAAGGAATGGCAGGAATATGGCGCATGGATGCGCCTGTTCAGGAATGCCAGAGTTTGGGTGGATTAATTTTTTTAGGCTTCCTTTCAATGGGAAGCCAATTTTTACCTTATTGATGCCAGGAAAAACACGTCAAAACAATCAGTAAATTAAACATGTAATCAACTATTATCGCGAGGTGTGAGTTTCCAAAATGACGCCGACAACATTTAAACAAATTATTTTTAAATTAAGCATTGCGGGTGTGATCTTAGGGTTACTGGCTAACACCTACGATATTTTAATCGGCGCGTTTTTGGAAACCCTGCATGTCCTGTTCGAAGTTATCGAAATCATACTGGATAACATCATTGAGAACCTTTTTCATACCGGCGTACACGATACACAAACCATTGTTTTCTACCTGATGATTGCGATCGGTATTTCCCTCGCTTATTGCCTGTCTCGTGCTATCGCACATCTTTACCATGCGTTGCTCGATACTTGGCGGTCTTGCGTGGATACTTGCCGCAGTTACAAAGTCAGCGCCTATCTGTATTGGCACGAACTGTCTTTGTTCCGTAAAATCACCTGGGTGGGCTATGTGGTGCTGATGATTGTCGCCAGCTTGATGTTTTCTGGACTTATGTAATTGGTTGATGGTTTTGACGGGGCTGAACCTTACTTTGCCCCACTGCTTACAACTTCAGTGAATAACAAGGAACTTGAAATTCCTAAGTGAAGAAAAATAAACAAGCTAGCTGGCATCCCATTGGCTACTTAGGGAGTTGATGTCATCAGTCCGTTCCCTTATCTTGGGAGCTGTATCCACATTTTTTACAAAAACAGCATAAAATATGCCAAACACACAAAACCATTCTCGATAAGTAAATGATTTACAAACAAAATTATTTGGTGTAGTCTTGTTCTCACAAAAGAGTTTCTGATCTAGTTGCAAGTTATTTCACAGCAAGTCAATAAAAAAATGTAAAGCAATTAGGCCATTTTTTAAATCAACGTTGTGGGAGGTGAAGCATTATATGTTTTGTTGGTGAACTTAAGTAATTAACCAAGTCGTTTAGCACATTGATCGGTTGAACACATCCAAGGACTACTCCATCGAACTTGCTTAGGAAGCAACGTTAAATAACTTTTGGGCATTTACTAAAAGACATGTATTAACCATGAGAAAGACGCACAACTCAGCCACTGAGTTTACGTACCTGTAACCTTAATTAGACACATGAGGATAATAAATGAACCACAAAGTAAGCAAAAAATACCCAACAAAAACAATGACAGCTTACCTGCTGGCATCAGCCGCTTCTTTTACCCCCCTGAAGGTTGCCGCTGCACCTGGCGATTTGTTACGCACGGTAACTATCCCGGAAGCAGCACAATGTACGCCGGGCAATGGCCAGGCAACGGGGTTTGGCACTTCAGTCGGCCTAGTCCGGGGAGGTGATGTCAACCAAAACCAACCCATACTTCTGGTGACTAGCTGTTACTCATCCAACACCAGCACCCTGTACTTTCTCGACCCCAGCACCAACCCTGCAACGCTAGTCGGCTCTTTCAACACCAACAACACACCGCCTTTAGGCTGGGGGGCGCTGGCTTACCGCGTAGACAAAAGGGATTTGATTGCTTGTGGCAATAATGCCGATGGCACCCATGCTGTCCTCCGCATTGACCTTAGCAACCGGGATGTAAACGATAATGCGACATTTCCCGGCAATGCCACATTCCTGTTTAACGGCAGGCCCGGCGGTGCCTTATGCGATGGCCTGGCCTGGGACGCCAATGACCAGACCATCTACCAAAGCCGCCCTTCGCAAGGCGGAACGCTCTCGCACTTCAGGCAATCCGGCGTGGCGCTTACCTCGTTACGCTTTCCGGCCAATTGCCTGCCCAGTGGCCTGGCGGCCGGCGGTTCCAATGGCGGCAGCCTGTACGGTGCCTGTTCCAACAACCAGACATTGCTCCAGCTCAATAAAAGGACGGGCAGCATAGACAACTCATGGGTCACCAACACCCCGCGCATGGAAGATGTGGAATGTGATACGGCCAGTTTTTCCGCAACCAACCAGGATGCCATGTGGGTCAGGGATGCCAACAACAACCAGCTGTTGGCCTATGAAATCCCCTATAAAACCTGTGGCTTAGGCGGACGGGCGCCAGAACCGCCCACCCAATGCCCTGATGGCTCACAAGCCGATAACGACGGCGATGGCCTGTTGGACTGCTGGGAAACCAACGGTATCGACTTTAACCGCGACGGCACCACCGACCTGGTGCTGGAGGGTGCCAATACCAACCGCAAGGACATTTATCTGGAACTCGACTGGATGGCGCAGCACCAGCCGCATGGCCGTTCTGTTGATATGGTCATCGCCAGCTTTGCCGATGCCGCCGTCAATAACCCAGCCACCAACGATAACCCAAACGGACTGCAGGGCATCAACTTGCATGTGGAAACCGACGAGCAAGCCCTGCCGCACAACAACAGCCTCGCTTTTCGGGGCTCAACAAACCCAGCACCCGCAGGCACACCAGATTTTGACGAAATAAAAACAGCTAGATTTGGCAGTGCCGGACAACGTGCGGGCAACAATTACCTGCAAGTCCTTAACGCCAAGCATACGGTATTCCATTATGGCCTCTTTACCCATAATTTATTGGGCTCAAACTCATCCGGTTCGGGGGAAATACGTGGTGACGACTTTATCGTTTCCCATGGGGGCTGGGCAGTAGTTGACGGCCATGATGTCGGCAACACGGACCAACAGGCGGGGACGCTGATGCACGAATTAGGGCACAACTTGGGGTTGCTCCATGGCGGTAATGACAAAGACGTCAACGGTAATGACAAAGACGTCAATTGCAAGCCCAATTACACCAGCGTCATGAGCTACAGCTACCAAAACAATGGGAATTTTGGCAACAACTTTCGCCCCCTTGATTTTTCGCGGCTAGCCTTGCGCACCTTAGATGAAAACAACTTAGACGAACGAGTTGGGCTAGGGGGCATTGGTGACCCCATTTTCTATGGGCCACCGGAATTTATGTCAACCTTAGACAACGTTCCCGTTGACTGGAACCGGGACGGCGATACTGACGATTTTGGTGTAGTTGCCGACATCAACAATCTGGGGGGTAATAATTGTGACGGCAAAGAAACCCTACTCGTCGGTTTTGATGACTGGGAAAATTTGCGTTACAACCAAGGCAATACCGGCAATACTGCTGACAATAGCCGGTTGGATGCCAATTTGCCCACAGAGTTTACTTTAGATGAGTTCCTGCAAACCAGCATCGATACCGACCATGACGGTTTTGTGGACTTAACCGACAACTGTCCTTTTACGCCCAACAAATACCAAAAAGACAGCGATGGCAACGGTGTGGGTGACAAGTGCCAAACCAATCCCAAAGTGGCTCTGAAGAACTTGATCAATAATGTCCACTCTTCTGGCATCCACTGGAAATTACGCCATGAATTGCTTGGCAAGTTAAAAGCGGCTACTTATTCCCAAAAGAAAGGCGATGCCGTTGCAACAATCAGGGATGTCCAGAAATTTTTGCAGTTTGTTGCAGCCAATACCGAGCAAAAAAATACCCATCACTATACAAAAGCAAAGAACTATGGCTATAAGCATGCCAACCAGAAGATCAATTACAAATTGGCCACAAAGCTGATTACCAGCGCAAGGCAAATTGAAATCAATATTGAGGAAGCCCCTGAGGCGCACTCAGGGTATCACCATAGGAGTTACTAGTATTTAGGTAATTTCCTACAAATAATTTGCCGAGTAGAGATGCAAAATCTTGCATCTCTACAGGAATTCAACTGTGTTTTTAGAGGCATCTTGTTTTCCATTAATCGTATTCGTCAGCGCCTGTTCGTTCTCAAAAATGATCTAAATTTTCTATAACAAAAGTGCGGAATCGGCCACTTCAACAACAGCCCGTTTATACAGGAACACAAAACCCATTATTTGATGCAATCCAGCGGGAATACCAAACCCATCGCTCAACCGATTTGAAAATACCGTTTATTCGCGTCATTCAAGTCTATGCTATACTCAATTTAATATTGAAACCGCACGTCCCATCCCCGTTCAACCGATACATAACAGCGAGATGCTTTATGGCCCTGCAAATTTTTCGCACCAAACACGTTACCGACCATAACCATACAGATAGCGACCAGTCGCTCAAGCGCTGTTTATCAGCCTGGGATCTGACCTTTTTAGGCATAGGCGCTATTATCGGCACCGGTATTTTTGTATTGACAGGAATTGCTGCGGCAACACAATCTGGCCCTGCGGTAATATTATCGTTTGTTATCGCCGGACTGGCCTGTGCTTTTGCAGCGCTCTCTTATGCTGAGTTATCGGCGGCCGTGGGCGGTTGTGGCAGTGCTTATGGCTACAGTTACGCGGCATTTGGCGAATTGCTGGCCTTTGTTATCGGGTGGGATTTGTTGCTGGAGTATGGCATTTCGGTCGCCGCTGTAGCCAATGGCTGGTCTGGCTATTTCAACAATGCCTTGACGGCCATGGGCATACCGTTACCGGATATACTCACCAAAGCTCCCAAATTGGGGGGGATAATCAACTTGCCGGCATCAGTGATTATTTTAATGCTGATGGCATTGCTTATTATCGGCGTAAAACAAAGCGCAAAAGCCAACAATGCCATGGTGTTTGTTAAGCTAATCACCATCAGTATTTTTATCGGTATTGCCGTGTTTAATGTCCATCCTGAAAATTGGCATCCGTTCATGCCGTTCGGCTGGTTCCAAACCTTGCCCGATGGCAAAACCACCGGTGTCTTGGCCGGTGCATCACTGGTATTTTTTGCCTATGTCGGTTTTGATGCCGTCTCCACTGCCGCAGAAGAAGCGCAAAATCCGCAGCGTGACTTGCCATTTGGTATTGTTGCCTCACTGACATTTTGTACGCTGATTTATATTATTGTCTCCGCCTTATTGACTGGCGTTGTGCCTTACACAGACCTGAACGTATCTTCCCCTGTGGCGCATGCCCTAACATTGATTGGCTTCAACTCGGCCTCGGCATTGATTTCAACCGGTGTCATTGCAGGGCTGACTACCGTTATGCTGGTGCTTTACTACGGCTTGACGCGCATTATTTTTGCCATGTCCCGCGATGGTTTATTGTCACCTTTTTTCAGCCACGTCAATCGTAAAACCCACACGCCGGTACGGGTGATCGTCATTTGCGGCTTGATTATGGCGTTTGTTGCCGGTTTGATGCCACTGGGCGATTTGGCGGAATTGGTGAATATCGGCACTTTGGCTGCCTTTGTACTAGTGTGTTTGGGCGTTATCGTTTTGCGCATCACCAAACCGGATATGCACCGTCCCTTTCTCTCGCCGTTTAGCCCGTTGTTTCCGGTCTTGGGTATGCTGTCTTGCAGTGCATTGATGGCATTCCTACCGGCCATAACTTGGCTACGCTTTGTGATCTGGTTGGTTCTGGGCCTGATTGTGTACTTTTCCTATTCCATACGCCACAGTAAGTTGGCGCAAGAAAGCTGATCTCGTATCAGTATCTACCTCACTAACCTACTGCCGTTAAGCTAAGCCGTTCGTGGTTCGACACAGTTCACCACGAACGGTTAACGCAAACCACCCTCATTCAATCAGCAATTATCCGGCAATGCTATGCGTCGCTGTAGAATATAGCCTCCTAAAATAAATCAGCTATCTGCTTAACGAAGAAGTACCCATGGCACGACGTTACAAACACAGTCTGGAAGAAATCAGGACAATGATTTTAAGTTCCGCTGAAACCATTGTTGTTGAAGAAGGCTATGCGGCGTTGAATGCACGTAAACTTGCCATGGATGTTGGCTATACCGCCGGAAGCATTTATATGGTTTACGATAGCATGACCGATTTGGTTTTGCATATTAATGCCAAAACCCTGGACGAAATAACTGCCCACCTGGAAGATAGCCAGCTCAAGAAAAAAAAAGTCTCGGCTAAAGCACTTGTCCGCAGCTATTTCAAATATGCCCACAAGAACCTTAACCGTTGGCGTATGCTGTTTGAATACCGTTTGCCTGAAGGTACGCACTTACCGGAATGGTATCAGCAGCACGTTGATAAAAATTTTAGCAAGATTGAAGCACTGTTTTCAAAAGCCCTCCCCGAACGCCACGATATCAACAATGAATTAGCCATTCGGGCTCTTTGGGGTGGCCTTCATGGTATTTATACGCTATCGGTATCTAACGCGCCAGGGGCAGTCAAGGTGAGTGATATTGAAGCCAGTATGGTGTTGTTGGTGGAAAATTTTGTATCGGGTTGGCTGGCCAATTCTAAAAAAACTGATCAAAAGCATGTTGGCTTTATCACTTTAAAAGAGTAAAGTAAAGCGAAATAATTCACAGATATTTGCTCTTTTTTTCAGTACACTGTAAAAGAATAAAAATAAGGCTATCAACTTAAAGCGGGATACCCAACAAGACCGGAGGGTGGGCAGGCTGTTTTGCCCACCAGCCCAAGCACTGCAATATCCTGCGTGGGCAGAAAAGCGTTGCCCACCCTACAACTGCAATTGTCCCGTTTAAAGTTGGTAGCCTAAAAATAACAGAACAGTTGCTTTCTAGCCACCAAGGCATTGATGTAAAGACAGTAACCGCTGTTTAGTTTCACTTGTGTTGTTCGTTTTATAACAAAATCAAGGAGAACGAGCCATGTCGCAAAAAAATACCCGCCGCTGCCCTTTTGAGCGCATCCAAAATCCTGATCTGGAAGCAGAGCAGATTGCTGAAACCACTGATCTCACCGTTAAATTACTTGACAAGCGTTATCCCCCTCCTAAACAAATACTCCGTGGTGTCCACCCGAAATCACATGGTTGTGTCAAAGCCACATTTACCATAAATCCCGATTTAGGCCCAGAATATCAGGTTGGGCTTTTTGCCGAACCGGGCAAGCAATTCGATGCAGTTATCCGTTTTTCCAATGCCGCTGCGCTTGTGGGTCCTGATACAACCGAAACCAAAATTGACCCTAAGACAAAACAAGAAGTGCCAGTGGAGGAACATGGCAGCCGGGGTATGGCAATCAAGGTATTGGATGTAGGTGGCGAGGTGTTGATCGATGATAACGGCGCCCACAACCAGGATTTTCTGATGATAAACCAGCCGATGTTTGCCTTTGCCAACACGGAGGATTATTTGCGGCTGGATAGGATACTTCTTCAGGACAATGATATGGCAGATAGATTTTTTCTCCCCGTATTTGTTCCGGATCCCAGTGTTACTGATGAGCAAAAGCAGAGAATAGCCACGAGTCTTAATATCGTTAAAGAAGACATCCAGAAAACCGATGTCGGAAACCCTTTGGGCGTTCAATATTTCAGTGCCGCCCCCTTTCTGTTTGGCCTAGACCGGGTGATGAAATTTTCGGCAAAGCCCTATAACGAAGAACTCCCGCCTAAACACTCACCTCCAAAACCCCGTCCAGACAACTACCTGCGTGACGCCCTGACCGAAACCATGAACAGAAACGAGCCCCTTCAGTTTGATTTTATGTTACAGATACGTGATGGCAGTGATGATTTTGGCGAAAATAATGAGCTGATTGAGAATGCCTCTACGAAGTGGGATGACGATTTTGTCAGTGTTGCCAAAATTACCATTCCTGCACCGCAACCGGAAGTTGATTCTGAGGAAAATAAAGCCCATTGCGAGCAATTGGCATTCACCCCTTGGCATTCATTGGTTGAGCATAAACCGATAGGCAGCATCAATCGACTGCGAAAATCAGTGTATCAGGCTTCGGCAGGGCATCGCCTTGAAAGAAAAGATCCTTTTGTGCAGTTGTTGGAAAAGTTATTTAAGCCCCTGTTCGGTTAACAGAACCATCAACAATGAGGTAACTCGCAATAAATCAGACACCTGATAAGCCAGGATATAGAGGATGCGCTTCCCGTCAGCGCATCCCGCGCAAGAGGGTGGGGGATTTTGTGCAAGTTACATAAGGCCAAAACTATTGGTCTTTGCCAGAACGTAGTTAATTTGCTTGAAGGTGACAACAAATAAGGATACTGAAATGAATACAAAATTGAAAATGCTGGGTTGCTGTGCTGCCCTACTCATTGGATGTCCTGATGACAACAACAAGCCGACACCGCCTAAAACGGATGGCAAGCCGGGTTATGCCTCTAAAACGCCGGGCTATCTGGATCAAAATTGGGATCATGAAACCCGAATGGAGTGGTGGTACACCAGCCAGGGATCACGGCTCCTTCCCTACGACTGGTTTCTTGCCCTTGAGCGGCCCGACAGCAAGGAATTGGTCAGTTCCAAGGAAAATTTAGAGCAATACCGCTTCGTCGCCTGGCCGGCTGATCCAAAATGGAACCCTGATGGCTTACCGGTTGGCTTTGTAGCGGATAAGGATGCAGAAGGGCATCGTCATCTGGGCTTCACCTGCGCGGCTTGTCATACCGGAATAGCAGCGTACAAGGGCAAGGAATACCTTGTGGAAGGCGCTCCGGCGCATCATGACTTTGATTGTTTTACCGCTGAAATAGCGACTTCGATGCAGAAAACGCTAATTGACGAAGATAAATTTTCACGCTTTTCTAAGCGCATTCTGGGTGCTAATGCAAAACCTGCCGATATAATCGCTTTAAAAGAAATGCTGACACGCGAAAGCACTAAACATGAACAGCGTGTTAAAAATAACTACATACCCCACCTTAACGGTTATGCGCGGCTTGATGCGTTTGGCAGTATCTTCAATGAAGTCGTGGTGACTGCAATCAATGAACCCCCCAATGTAAAACCCGCTGATGCCCCGGTCTCTTATCCGATGCTTTGGGATACGCCGCAACATGACAGAGTGCAATGGAACGGCTCGGCAGTGAACCCCGGAATCGGAGCGTATGTGCGGAACACTGGCGAAGTTGTCGGTGTGTATGGCGATCTCATCATTGAAAAAAATGCGACTGCGAACCCACCCGTGAATTTTAAACATCATATCAACATTAAAAATCTGGGGCGTTTGGAAGAAATTTTAACAACCCTGTGGTCACCACTGTGGCCAGAAAAACTGTTGCCAGCTATCGATCAAACCAAAGCGCAACACGGCAAGCAGCTTTTCGAGGCAGATTGTATCAGTTGTCATCAGGCTATCAAACGTGACGATCCTAATCGTAAGATCGTGGCGACTATGATTCCTCTTCCTGATATCGGCACTGATCCGACGATGGCCACGAATATCGTAACGCGACTTTCAAAAACAGGCATTTTGGAGGGGCAACCGGTGCCTCCCTTGTGTAAATTGGATCCAAATCCAGATAAATTCGCCCCGCAGTCTCTTAGTCTGCAATTGGTAAGAGCCGGCGTGGGCGGTATTTTACAAAAAGATTTAGACCCCGCCATACTGAAAGAGGGCTTCCTGCCTTTCCGTGAAGCAGCAAGGAAAGCCGCCTGCAAAGATAACTGCGATCCGGCAACAGATGCGACAAAATGTTTACGACCACCCAGCTATAAGGCACGGCCGCTCAACGGCATCTGGGCTTCTGCACCTTACTTGCACAATGGTTCGGTGCCGAATCTTTGGGAGCTTTTGCAAAAACCCGAAAAACGAGTAAGCGCGTTTAATGTGGGTAGCTGGGAAATCGATCCGGTTAAAGTTGGGTTTGTCACGGCTGCTGAACCTGCAACCAGCTCATTCAATACCGCGCTTCCGGGTAATTCCAATAAGGGCCATGATTACGGCACTGAATTAAGTGATCAAGACAAATGGGATTTAATCGAATACCTTAAAACGCTTTAATACAGAACATCACCTTTTATGGAGTTGCCTTATGTCATCTTATGTTTTTCACGCAGACATCAATAAATTTGATACCCATACCACCCGTTACAATGGCGAAAATGCTTTGGTATTGGCCGATTGCGCCAGATTGGTCTATGAGCCGGAAGCCATCATCAGGCAAGTTATAGAGGGAATATGGAAGTTCGGGAAGTTTGAATTTTTTGATAAAAACGGTACACAAGGATTTGTCGCAGGCAATGAGACAAGCATCATCGTTGCCTTTAGGGGTACTGAAATCAAAAAAATCAGGGATGTTGTAGCGGATGCACGGGTTATACCGGCAACAGGCTCTATCGGAACAGTTCATAGGGGATTTAATGATGCCCTGCACCAGGTATGGGGTAGCCAAGCCAGCAAGGATATGCGCCAAACCATAAAAAAATTTCAGGACAAAAAGCAGTCAATCTGGATATGTGGCCACAGCCTCGGCGGTGCATTGGCAGCCCTAGCCACCGCAGAATATATTATTAATGACAAAGGCGCTGTCAACGGCCTGTACACCATAGGCCAGCCGCGTGTTGGCAACGCCGAGTTTGCCACCCGCTTTGAAAAGGCCTTGCCCAACAACTATTACCGATTTGTGAATAATAACGATATTGTGCCCCGTGTACCGCTGTCCTTGCCTGCCTTTAAATACGCCCATGCAGGCCGTGAGCTATATATTGATAGCAAAGGCCAACTCCAAGACTCCATGCCCTGGTGGAAATTAGTGTGGGATCGGCTTAGTGGTGTGTACGATGATCTTGGCAAGTTAGGCCCAGACAACCTAAAAGACCATTTCTCCAATAACTACGTGGAGCTGATTGCCAAAAATCGTGCAGTAACAACGCAGTGGTCATAATACATTAATTATGCAAGCACCAACCCCATGGGCTGAATGGTGTTTTTTAAAAATTTCACAAGTCTCAACCCAAAGAGGGTTATATGTCCAAAAATATCATTCTACTTTCCGATGGCACCGGTAATACCAACATTAAAGACCGGGGCACCAATGTTTTTAAATTATACGAAGCCATTGATTTTAATTTGTCAAAATATCAGCAAGTAGCTTTTTACGACGATGGTGTCGGCACCCAAGAGTTTAAACCGCTGAAGATACTGGGTGGTGCTTTTGGCTGGGGATTAAGCCGCAATGTCCGGCAACTGTACAAAGAACTGGTGCAAACTTATGAGCCGGGCGACAAAATTTACCTGTTCGGTTTTAGCCGGGGTGCATTCACGGTAAGAAGGCTAGCGGATTTTATCTGTGAAATGGGGATACTCGACAAGACAGCCTATCAGGGCGAGCAACTCGACAATGCGGTATGGCATTGTTTTAAAGACTATCGCGTCAAAAAAAAACTTGCACATCTCGAAAAATATTACCAACCTGCTATCAAATTCATTTTTGAAGATCGTATCTATAAACTGTCAAGCAAACCACTGACGATTTGGGATCCTAAACCTTCGATTGAATTCATTGGGGTTTGGGATACAGTGGCGGCCGTTGGCCTGCCTTTCGAAAAGGCTACCGATATTTTAAGTGATTATATTTTTAGTTTTAAATTCAAGGGTCATGGGCTTCATCCTGGCGTCAAAAAAGCTTGTCATGCCATTTCAATTGATGACGAACGCCAATCATTTCATCCCTTATTGTGGAAAGACGACCCCCGTATTGAACAAGTCTGGTTCCCCGGTGTACATAGCAATGTCGGCGGCGGCTATCCGCAACAAGGGCTTTCTCTGGTGGCGCTTGAATGGATGATGGAAAAAGTAAAAGCCAAATCTGACGATCAAGGAAAAGACGCAGGACTTAGATTTGTCACCACTGACATCGATTTTGTTAAAGATAGAAAATACGCCTACGACAAGCTCTACAATCCCCGCGCCGGATTGGGAGTGTTTTACCGCTATAAGCCGCGCGGCATCGCCAAGATTTGCGATGACAATGC
>SBAV01000002.1 GCA_005239965.1 Methylobacter tundripaludum | reverse complement strand
TATGTTTGAAAATAATGATCATTGTTACGATTAAGCGATAACTTTGCACTTGGCACTAACGTAACTGGATCAAGATAACCAATATAAGTTTGCCTCAGCTGTTCACTACGCTGGCGATTAGCATCGGGATTGATATTGTTATCAATCAAACCTTTTAAAACTTTTAGGGTTGCTAAAACGATCAACGTTAATGTCGTCAAACGCTGTTGCCCGTCGATAACCTCGAACAGCCTTTCATCTTGCGATTGCAAGACCAAATACCCCATGTAATGGGCCGGCTCACCACCCTCCTTGATTGTTTCCAGAATATCCTGCCACAAATCCTCCCATTCCTCATCCGTCCAGCTGTAATCACGCTGAAAAGGAGGAATTTTATAGGTCAAACCGTTACCAATCAGCTTTCGGTAAGTATTGTTTTCGGTTTTAAAATTTGTGGCTGACACAGTAAAACTTTATTTAATGATTGCGCTCAAATTCCGCCATAAATGTAATCAGGGCATCAACACCCGCTTCCGGCATGGCGTTGTAGATACTAGCACGCATTCCGCCCACTGAGCGATGGCCTTTCAGTTCATATAAACCATTGGCTTCGGCAGCACTTAAAAACGCCTTATCCAGATTCTCATCGGCTAAAATAAACGGCACATTCATGCGTGAGCGATAGGCCTTGTCAACAGGATTGCGGTACAAGGTAGATTGGTCTATCGCCTGGTACAGTTTGGCCGATTTAGCAATATTGCGTTGTTCGATGGCCGCAACGCCACCTTGCTCTTTCAACCATTTCAATACCAAACCCACCAAATACCAGTTGTAAGTCGCTGGCGTATTAAGCATGGAACCGTTCTTGACTTGTTCGGCGTAACTGAAAACACCCGGCACTTTTTTATCGGCATGGCCAACCAGGTCATCCCTGACGATAACGACAGTCACACCGGCAGGCCCCATGTTTTTCTGGGTTCCGGCATAAATCAAACCATACTGACTGACATCAACCGGACGCGACAGAATGTTGGAAGACATATCAGACACCAAGGTTAAACCCTTGCTGTCAGGCACGTTTTGAAACTCCACGCCGTGGATGGTTTCGTTGGAGGTGTAGTGCAAATAAGCTGCTTCTGTATCCAACGCCCAAGTAGCTACATCAGGGATCGTGGTGAATTTTGATTCCTCGCCACTGGCACTCACGATAACATCGCAAAACGGCTTAGCATCTTTTATGGCTTTTTCTGACCACGCGCCGGTATTCACGTAACAGGCTTTGCTTTTGCCGTTCAAAATATTTTGCGGAATAAAGGCAAATTGTGCCGTTGCTCCGCCTTGTAAAAATAATACCTTGTAGTTCTCAGGAACCGCCATCAACTCGCGCAGATCGCTTTCCAGCTCTTCGGCAATGATGGAAAAATGCTTACCGCGATGGCTCATCTCCATGACTGACATGCCGCTACCGCGCCAATCCAGCATCTCTTGTTGCGCCTGTTGCAAAACAGATTCGGGGAATGCCGATGGGCCGGCGCTAAAATTATACACTCTTGACATCATTCATCTCCTGTTTGCATGTCATCTTCAATATTGTCATCTTGTTCAGCATTTTGCGTTGCTGCATCTACATTATTTTCTAAAGCATCGTCGCCATCATCTTCATCGCCCGCCAAGCCTTCGATACGGTCAACGCCAATCACTTTTTCTTTTTTATCCAGACGGATAATCGTCACGCCCTGGGTATTTCGACCTACCACAGAAATCCCATCAACGCGGGTACGCACCAACGTGCCACCGTCAGTAATCAGCATGATTTCATCATTATCATTGACCAGCACCGCACCGACCACAGCGCCATTACGGGGTGAAGTCTGGATGGCAATCAAGCCTTGGCCGCCACGTTTATGGCAAGTGAACTCTTCCAGCTTGGTGCGCTTGCCATAACCGTTTTCGGTGATATTCAACACAGTGCCTTCGGTAGCGATAATTAAGGAAATGATCCTTTCATCGTCTTTCAAACGCATACCGCGCACACCGGATGCAGCCCGCCCCATAGAGCGGACGTCTTCTTCATTAAAGCAGACTGCCTTGCCGGTGCTGCTGAACAACAGTACGTTTTGTTGTCCGTCCGTGACCGCCACGCCAACTAATCTATCGTCATCACGCAGATCAATGGCGATTTTTCCAGTGGTGCGCTGGCGCTCAAATTCGTTCAACGGTGTCTTTTTGACCGTGCCTGCCGATGTCGCCATAAAAATGAACTTATTGTCGCTAAACTCACGGATTGGCAGCAAGGCGTTGATTTTTTCACCTTCTTCCAAAGGCAATAAATTGACAAACGGCTTGCCGCGTGCGGCACGGCTGGCGACCGGCAACTGGTAAACCATCAGCCAGTACACTTTACCCAAGGATGAAAAGCACAACACCGTATCGTGGGTGTTGGCGACAATCAATTTGTCGATAAAATCGGTCTCTTTCATGGCGGTTGCCGACTTGCCACGCCCACCGCGCCGTTGCGCCTTGTAATCGCCCAAAGGCTGCGCTTTCACGTAGCCCTCATGCGACATGGTCACCACCATATCTTCTTCGGTAATCAGGTCGCCATCGGACAAGTCCGAATGGCTTTGGACGATTTCTGTACGCCGCTTGTCGCTGTACTCGTCTTTGATGGCAACCAATTCTTCACGGATGATTTCCATCAATCGGGTATCATTGGCCAAAATAAACAGGTACTCATCAATCTGTGCCAGCAACTGTTTGTATTCATCGACGATCTTGTCTTGTTCCAGACCTGTCAGGCGATGCAAACGCAAATCCAAGATCGCATGGGCCTGGGCTTCGGAAAGACGGTACATACCACTATGGATACCGAACTCTTCCGCCAGGTCTTCGGGCCTGGATCGGCTGGCATCAGCACGCTCCAACAAGCTGGACACCAAACCGGCATTCCAGTCTTTTTCCAATAAGCCAGATTTAGCCTCTTCGCGATTTTTTGAGGCGCGTATCAGCTCAATCATCTCATTGATATTGGCCAGTGCAACCGCCAGTCCTTCCAAAATATGCGCCCTTTCGCGGGCTTTGCGCAATAAATAAACCGTTCTGCGGGTAACAATCTCGCGCCGGTGGTCAATAAATGCATCAAGAATCTCTTTAAGATTCATGCAGTATGGACGCCCACCCAGCAATGCCACCATGTTGATGCCAAACACGGTCTGGAACTGGGTTTGCTTGTACAGGTTATTCAAGACCACTTCGGCAACTTCACCGCGACGCAACTCAATCACCATGCGCATACCGTCCTTATCGGACTCATCACGCAGTGCAGAAATGCCTTCCAGCTTGCCTTCCTTGATCAATTCGGCAATTTTTTCCAAAAGCCTCGCCTTGTTGACCTGATACGGCAATTCAGTGGTAATGATGGACTGGCGGCTCGTCTCACCAATGTCTTCAAAATGGCAACGTGCCCGTAAATAAATCTTGCCACGACCTGTGGTGTAGGCGCTGTAGATGCCGGATGCGCCATTGATAATGCCCGCAGTCGGGAAATCCGGCCCAGGGATATGCGCCATCAAGTCATAAATACTGATGTCAGGCTGGTCGATAACCGCCAAACAGGCGCTGATAACTTCAGCCAGATTATGCGGCGGAATATTAGTCGCCATGCCGACAGCAATACCCGAAGAACCGTTGACCAGCAAATTCGGCAACCGGGTCGGCAACACATCGGGCTGTATTTCGGATTCATCGTAGTTAGGGATGAAATCAACGGTCTCTTTGTCAATATCGGCCAATAATTCGTGGGCGATTTTCGACATACGCACTTCGGTATAACGCATCGCGGCCGGTGGATCGCCATCGACCGAGCCAAAGTTGCCTTGGACGTCTATTAACATATAACGCAGCGAAAACGGCTGCGCCATACGCACCATGGTGTCATACACAGCGGTATCACCGTGCGGGTGGTATTTACCGATCACGTCCCCGACGATACGTGCGGATTTTTTATAGGGCTTGTTCCAATCATTGCCCAGCTCGCTCATCGCATACAGCACACGGCGATGTACCGGTTTGAGACCATCTCTGACATCGGGAAGCGCTCGGCCAACGATAACGCTCATGGCGTAATCAAGGTAGGACTGCCGCATCTCGTCTTCGAGATTGACAGGAATAATTTCTTTAGCGAAGTTTGACATTGATCCCTATATACCTAAATGAATGCCACAAAAATACACGGCGGCATGATTTTTTAACCAAAGGCACGCACCACGAGATTCTGTGGCATGGCGCGCCTATTGTCATTAAATCAGCCGGTGATTATAGCAAAAATCAGGGGTAGAGTCGAAAGGGTTCTGTGTTTAAGTAAGTACAAAAAACGTTTACGAACCAATCTGTCAAAAAATTGGCAGTTAGTATCAAAAAAATATTTTTATCACTGCTAAAGAGCTGTACGCATAAATAAAAAGAGCATACAGGCACCAAAAAACATATAACAGCAGTATATTTGAGAACCCAATTAATAATTTTATCAAACTATTCAATACATTATAAAACCTCCTTAATAATAAAAATTGGCATGTAATATGCCTATATAAAGATTGCCCTCCCTAGGCAAACAATAACAAAGAACCAATTACTCTCTTGATTAAAAAATAGGAATTACAAACTTACAGCGCTTTCAATTCATGATAGTTAATAAGAAAACTCAGCCGCATGGTTGAAATAATTTTTTGCATTGCGAAACGTTATTATCTCAAAAGCTT
>SBAV01000322.1 GCA_005239965.1 Methylobacter tundripaludum | reverse complement strand
GAAATGCACTATTGAGATATACTAGATTAAAAAAATATTTATAGTATGAATTAAATCAACTACTTATGCGATACTTGGATTTAACAAAGTAGAACTAAGGCGAGCAAAAAAATAAATCATGCAGGCAGCGGCGGTTGTTGTGTTAGATGTCCCAGTAATTTGCAATGTCAGCACTAATGGGGCAAAAATTACGAGATTCTCAACGGCGTTATCATGTGCACGCATTAACCGCTCCGCCCACTGGGCTTTTGGCCGCAGATCAGGTTGCGGGTTCATCAGGGCTGGCCACGGGCTGTGTTCGATCAGCCGGTTGACAATGTAAGGCATCCAAATGACAGCCGTCATCATAACCGTTAATGTAAGCCAAAAAAGCTCTGTCGATAGGGTGGTGTTCATAAAAGTTCCTCAATATGTTAAGCGTTAAAAGCAGGATGTTTTGCCATGCGTCGGCCTGAAAAGTCGTGGATAACTTTAGCAATTAAGGATGTGTTTGAATAGTACGCACTAATAGGATATATAGTGTCTTATTTTATACTGATCGAATAAATGCCATGCGTAAACAACGTCACCCAGCCTATACAAACTGCCCGGTTGAGGCGGCACTTGATCTTATCGGTGGAAAATGGAAATCCATCATTCTTTTTCGCGTATTGGAAAAAACACGGCGCTTTAATGAACTACGTCGACTCATGCCAGGATTGACGCAGCGGATGCTGACTAACCAACTGCGGGAACTGGAACGGGATGGTTTGATTGCCCGCAAGGTTTACGCCGAAGTGCCGCCCAAGGTGGAATATTCCATGACCGAATTTGGCAAAACCCTGGAACCAGTTTTGTTAACCCTGAAGCAATGGGCTGAGGTGCAAATGTTGCCGAGAATGGCCACCAGTGAAGCAAGGGATGCAGCAGCAAAGGAAAAATCTGCGGAAGAGTAGATTTGTAGCTTGGGGTCGTTGCGCATACATTGCCAGAGGATTTCTAAATCATTTGTGGCAATCAAAACAGCCGTTTGTGGTGGGCTTGTCGAACCATGAGCGGCTTAACCGTTCATTCTTCGACAAACGAACGGTTAAGTCTTGTTGTGTATCCCGTTTTAGTTGGTAGCCTGATTTTCAGCCTTTATTCCCATTCTAAGCCATCAACCCGCTGAAAACCACGCGGCAATGGCATACCACGTTTGGCACGATTGCTGGTGTAATGCTGTATGTCCAGATGCTTAAGCGACAGGTGGCGTTTGCCGGACAGAACTTTCAATGTCCCGTTTTCTGGCATGGCGACTGCCGCTAGCACGCAATCTTTCTTGCCGTCCAAATCGGCGGGGGGTATTTGAATCAATTTATTGCCTTTGCCTTTTACCAATGCCGGTAATTCTGCGCTTGGAAAAATCAGCAACCGGCCTTGCAAGGTCACGACAGCCAGCATATCGGTATCGTTTTGCAGCGGTACAGGCTTGATGACACTCGCACCATCGGATAGGGTAATCAATAATTTACCGGCTTTGTTTTTGCTGAATAATTCTTTCAACTGTACTTTGAAGCCATAGCCGAAGTTACTGGCCAGGATATACCAGTCGTCGGGATTACCGGCAAGCAGGTGGGTAAACAATGCCCCGGCTGGGGGATTGAGGCGTCCTGTTAAGGGCTCGCCTTGGGTTCTTGCTGACGGCAAGTTATGCGCAGGCGTACTGTAGGCGCGGCCTGTAGAATCCAGTATATAAACGGGTTGTGTCGAACGGCATTTTACCGCATCCAAAAAGCCGTCACCGGATCGGTAGCTTAAGCTCTCGACATCAAAATCATGGCCTTTGGCGGCGCGTATCCAGCCTTTTTGCGACAACACCACGGTTAACGGTTCATTGGCTATCAGCGCTACGGTTTCCAGAGGTTGTGACGCTTCACGGGCTACGATGGGTGACTGGCGGTCATCACCGTATTTATCGGCATCGCGCTCAATTTCTTTGCGAATCAGTTGGTTGAGCAAGCGGGGCGAGGCCAGGGTTTTTTCCAGTGCCGCTCTTTCTTTATTCAAATCATCCTGTTCGCCGCGAATCTGCATTTCCTCCAGTTTGGCCAGATAACGCAGTTTCAGTTCCAGTATGGCTTCAGCCTGCACATCGGTGATATTGAAACGTTCCATCAACACGGGTTTGGGTTTGTCTTCGCTGCGGATAATGGCGATGACTTCATCGATATTCAGGTAGGCAATCAGCAAGCCTTCCAAAATATGCAGACGTGCAATGACTTTATCCAGGCGATGTTGCAAGCGATTGCGGACTGTTTCGGTGCGAAAGCGCAGCCATTCGACCAGAATATCTCTCAGGCTTTTGACTTTGGGTTTGCCATCCAGCCCAATCATGTTCATGTTGACACGATAGCTTTTTTCCAGGTCGGTGGTGGCGAATAAATGTGACATCACCGCCTCGATGTCGATACGCCTGGATTTGGGGATGATCAGTAAACGGGTTGGGTTTTCATGGTCGGATTCATCACGCAAATCTTCAATCATCGGCAGTTTTTTGGCCAACATTTGCGCGGCGATCTGTTCCATCAACTTCGCGCCAGAAACCTGGTAGGGCAGGGCGGTGATCACAATCGTGCCGTCTTCCTGCTCATAAATGGCACGCATTTTTATGGAACCACCACCGCTCAGGTACATTTTCTGGATGTCTTCGCTAGAACTGATGATTTCGGCTTTGGTGGGATAGTCCGGGCCTTTGACATGCTTGAATAGCGCTTCGTCCGGGCTGCTGGGATCGTCCAGCAGTTGCAGGCAAGCGCCCGCAACTTCACGTAGGTTATGCGGCGGGATGTCGGTTGCCATGCCGACGGCAATACCCATCGTGCCGTTGAGCAACACGTTGGGTAAGCGCGCCGGCAGCAGTTCCGGTTCTTTTAGCGCGCCATCAAAGTTGTCTTCCCATTTCACAGTGCCTTGGCCAAGTTCACTTAGCAAGGTGTTCGCGTAGCCGGTCAGACGCGATTCCGTATAACGCATGGCGGCAAAGGATTTCGGATCATCGGGCGATCCCCAGTTACCCTGGCCATCAATCAGCGGATAACGGTAAGAGAAGCTCTGCGCCATCAACACCATCGCTTCATAACAGGCGGAATCGCCATGCGGATGGTATTTGCCCAATACATCGCCCACAGTCCGGGCGGATTTCTTGTACTTGGCCAATGCACTCAAACCCAGTTCGGACATGGCATAGACGATGCGTCGCTGCACAGGTTTTAAACCATCGGCAATATGCGGCAGCGCCCTGTCCAGAATCACGTACATCGAGTAATTCAGGTAGGCTTTTTCGGCAAAATCTTTTAAAGGCTGTTGTTCGTAATTTTCCTGCAAACCCACTTAAAACTCCTCTTCGGGCAAATCAATGTGTAGGGCACGTTCTTTTTCCAGGCTTTCCTGGCGCAGTTGCTTACGCAGTGCAGCGGCGGCAAACTGCCGTTGTTCGGCTTCTGTTGTCAGTTCCAGCCGGGGGACTTCTATGGTACAGCCATTGTCATCCAGGGCGACCATGGTGAAGTAACACGAAGTGGTGGGGCGTTTTTGGTGGGTACGTAAATTTTCTGCAACCACGTTGACACCAATTTCCATTGATGAGCGCCCGACATAATTGACGGTGGCGTAGAATGTAACCAACTCGCCGACATTGACCTGTTGCCGGAAAAACACCTGGTCCAGTGAGGCGGTCACTACATAATTTTTGCAATATTTGGCGGCACAGGCGTAAGCCACCTGATCGAGCAATTTTAATAATGACCCACCGTGGACATGTCCGGAAAAATTAGCCATATCCGGGGTCATCAGCACGGTCATGGTCAGGGATTTTTCTTGTTTCAGCATATTGTTGCCTTGTATGTATGTTGCTTATTGTCCACGGAAAGCACAAAAGACACGGAAAGTGCTGTGGATTGTGGCTGTCATCAAAGTTATATCAAGCACGTCAAACACCAGATTTGTAACAAATGACATGCCATACACTATCGATTTTTTTCCGTGCTTTTTGTGTTTCCGGTGGACAGATTTTTATTGGCCAAGTAGGGTATCAGTGATTTTTGTCAGTACCATTTCAAGTAAATCCGCTTGCCCTGTTTCAAATTGGTGCGCATCAGTTTCTTTTCGCAACCAGGTAAATTGGCGTTTGGCCAGTTGTCGGGTGGCAATAATACCTTTTTCAACCATTGTTGCATAATCGACTTCACCTTGCAGGTAAGACCAAACTTGCCGGTAGCCTACTGCGCGAATAGCGGGCATTTTTTCTGTTAAATCGCCGCGCAGGTACAAGGCTTCCACTTCATTGATTAGACCCTGTTGCAACATGGCTCGAAACCGTTTGGCGATAGTAGCGTGTAAGGTTGATCGATCTTGTGGGGCGATAATCAGCTTTATTTTTTGGTAGGGAATGTCTTCCTGGTGGTCTGCAAAGAATGACGTTAACGGTTTGCCACTGATTTCATACACTTCCAGCGCCCGTTGTATACGTTGCGGATCGTTGGGGTGAATTCTTGCAGCGGATTCGGGATCAATCTTTGCCAAACGTTGATGCAGGGCATTTTTTCCGAAATGTGCCAATTCGTCATCCAGTTTGGCACGGATAACAGGATCGGCCACCGGTAAAACATCAAGGCCGCTGTTGAGGGCATTGAAATACAGCATGGTGCCCCCTACCAAAATGGGTATTTTGCCGCGCCGGCTGATGTCGTCCATTAATGCCAGGGCTTGGCTTTTAAACTGGCCGGTAGAAAAGGCTTCGGATGGATCGAGTATGTCAATTAAATGATGAGGAATACCGTCTTGTTCCGTCGCTGTCGGTTTGGCTGTGCCTATATCCATACCTTTAAACACCAGTGCCGAGTCCACGCTGATAATCTCGCCATTCAAGTGCTTGGCAAGTTGTACAGAAAGCGCTGTTTTGCCGGAAGCGGTCGGGCCCATGAGGAAAATGGCGGGTGGGTAATCGGGCTGGGTCATGCCTTAGGGAGTAGGGTAATTATGGTTTATGTTCTGATAGCTTCAGAATTTAGCACGAAATGCAGGGAAGACACGGAAAGATTTATACTTATTTCTTGTATATTCTACCTGTTCAATGACTTAAATTAAAAAATGACTGGGGCTGTTTAAACAACTACTGTTTTTTTACACAGTTCTATTTACGGAAAAACAGATTCAAAATGATGGTCAAAATAATACTGATGATAAGCATGGATACAAACGGGAAAAAGATCAGTTTTTTTTCATCCCCAATGCGAATATCGCCGGGTAACTTACCAAACCAATTTATCAACCAAGGCGCATAATTAAGAATTAGCCCAATAACCACTAATAGGGCACCTATTGTCGCCAGTAATTTTCCGATTGCCATAATTAAATCTCCAGCTTAAAGGAAATGCTGTCTCCATAATACCGAGTAAACTAAAAGCCGCAAGTTACATTCGGGTTATTGGCTACTTTCTGAATTGGTTATTGGGTTACTCCCACCTGATAATTGCTCGATGGATTAACGAACAAGTACGGCGTTATTTAACCGGCGCTAACTCAAATATCACGATTTCAGCAGAATTCTGGCCAATATTTTCAACCGTCATTTCCTCGCCAGTTTCCCAGAATACTTGGCCGGCTGAATAAGTCTTTGCACCATCCTTATCAGCCACTTCCAGTTTGCCTTTAACGACATAACGCGGCCCAGGGCCTTCATGGGTATGCAAGGGCGTTTTAAACGCCGGTGGAAAAGTAACCCGAATCACTTTGGCATCCACTGAAGCGCTGGGTAATTCCACTGCTTTTTCTAACAGCGTTGACCGTTGCAAGACAACATTGTCTTCGGCAAAAACGCTTGCTGTAGGGATAATAAGCAAAGTTGAAAACAGAATGCTAACGGGCGCTGATTTACGGATGGTTATTTTGAACATGGCTGAGTCTCACTGTGTTTATTATTTCAAATCGCGGCGTGTTGAATCCGAATTAGTTGCTACATATTACCATGTAAATGTGATGGTGGTGGCCTGCAAACGATCAAACGGGTTGTACAGGCGAAGGTGCAATCGTCTGTCCCCAGTATTTCAACACGTAACTGCTATAATTTTTTCCATTCGGTCAGTTACTTCTCATCTTGTATTCAATCGCAGCCAGGTGCATTCATGTCGTTTTGCTTAATCATTGCCACCGCCCAATCTGCCCAAGGGCTAGGCACCTTAGTCAATCAGGCGGAAAGCGCATTAAAAGATTTGTATCCTGCGCATGTTGTATTGCGACAGGATTGGGGCTGGTGCAGCGTGGTGACATCCCGGCAACTGGATGATCGTCGTTCGCCCTGGGTATTGAGTGATGACAGCACACTGGCTTTGGTTTCTGCTGGCAGCTGGTTTTACGGCAATACCTTGGCCAGCGGTCAAGAACAGGCGTTACTGAACATTGTCCATAACAAAAGTTTCAGCAAAATTTTGGATGACATTGAAGGCGTATTCGGGATTGCCTTGCTGGATAAACAAGCAAGGCGGATTGAAATTGCAGTTGATCCGGCTGGAAGCTACCACGTTTACCGTGTGCAATGGGGTGATGTTTTATTGATTTCTGATTCTGCCTTAACATTGGCCGCAATCACCGGCGCGAAACTCGATCCCGAAAGCGTGCACCAGTTTATAGCCACCGGCATTGTCTACGGTACGCGTTCCTTATGGCAAAATTTTACCAAGCTGACTCCAGCCGATTATTTAAAGATTGAAGCCTTTAACCTCCAGATAGATCGCCAGACTTATTGGCATTTCAGCCATATTCAACCCGAAAAATATAATGCGAAAGAGGGGGCGGCCAGAATAGTCGACGCATTAACGGCAACTGCAAAAAACATTAACAGCCATTTCCCAAATGCCTTGTGCGATCTAACCGGCGGTTACGATTCTCGCGCCACCATTACCGGTTTTTTGTTGGCCGATGTGAAGGTATCAACAACGGTATCCGGTAGCGAAGACAGCCCTGATGCACGGGTGGCTAAAATAATTGCCGACCAGTTTGGTTTGCCGCACCGGCGGGTAGAGCGCAATGCCACGCGCACATATCAAGATTTGCTCAATGCGCTGCTGTTAACCGACGGCGAATATGATGTGTTTGAATATGCCGGTATTGCCGCCACCCATCAAGGCCATGTTACCGCTGGCCATGACATCAGTATTAACGGTTCTTTTGGCGAACTGGCCAGAGGCTACTGGTGGGAATTGTTGTTCCCGAAAATTGGCGCAAAAACCCCATTGGATAGCGTAATGTTGGCGCGAAAACGTTTTGCGGCGAATGCTTATAAACGTTCCATTTTTAGCGATGAGGTGGCCGCAATGGATTTGGTTGCTTTATTGGCGCAGCAGGTTGAACTACAGAACCATGCGTTATTATCGTTTCCCAATACCACGCAAATGGATCATGCTTATTTTTCGATGCGTATGCAACGCTGGCAAGGCCGCATTGCCAGTAGTACCAATCGCATATGGCCTGCGGTATCGCCATTTGCGTTCCGGCCTATTCTGCAACCGGTCTTGGAAACCAAAGCTAATGCCCGCTTGAGAAGCCTGGTGGTGCGGACGATGTTTGCCAATCATTTACCGGCTTTAGGCCAGCTACCGTTGGAACATGGTTATCCGGCGATGCCTGCCACAATCCGTAATATCAGCCAATTTACACCGGTCATTTCGCACTACGGCCACCGTATTACTGACCGCTTAACACGGCGCTGGCACAGTAAAGCGCCCACCACATCGGCGAATAGCGGCAAAACTATCGCCGAAGACGCGCAGTTATTGCCGCTATTGGCCGTGCCGCATTTGTGTGCGTCGGGTTTGTTCAACCCTGAAACACTGCAACAGTTTATGCTTGCGCCAGAAAATCAGGGCAGTTCTGAGCAATGGCGACGTTTGTTTACTTTGGAAATGGCAATCGCCAAAGTCCTGCAACTAACCAACGCAATTTGTGATTAGAATCTTGATTAGAATCTGTTATTGAACTGTAGAGAGCGAAACGTGTCTTTTTATGGGCAATAAAATTTTTCTAAAGGGTGGATATGTGACTCTTGATTTTTGCGATCGGGTCAGCATAGCCTAGATGTAGATTTTTAAGTTGTAACAAGCACCGTTTTCACGATATATTGCCTTAAAACAACAGTATGCATCAACCTAATGGAGTCAACATGAAAAATTCTGAATACTTTTATGGTCTCAACGTTACATTATGTTTACATTATGATGATTAGTTCTACTTTGTTAAATCCAAGTATCGCATAAGTAGTTGATTTAATTCATACTATAAATATTTTTTTAATCTAGTATATCTCAATAGTGCAT
>SBAV01000125.1 GCA_005239965.1 Methylobacter tundripaludum | reverse complement strand
GGGCAGTAAGGCTTAAATCCTTCAATGACAAGGAGCTGTACTGGTCGACGAAAGCCTCTATCTCAACGGTAAGCGCAAGTTCATCGATAGACATATTATCCGACCAGTCTTCTAGTATTTCGGCCACTTTAGCCGGGGCGTGGTTGACCATACCGTACAGTAAGCTAACCACTTGCTCCCGGCGCTCTTCCGTTAACCGGCCGACCATCCCGAAATCGATAAACGCCAGCCTGTTGTCCGGCAGATAAAACACATTGCCAGGATGCGGGTCGGCATGAAAAAAGCCATCTTTCATGATCATTTTAATGACTGCATGGGACCATCGATCCGCCAGCAGTTTTCTATCCAGCCCGGATTTTTCGATAGACTCAAGATCCCTGCCCTGAATACCCTGGATATATTCCTGGACATTAATCCGTTCTCCCGTCCATTGCCAATAGACTTTAGGAATCACGATATTGGGATCATCTGCCAAATTGGCGGCTATCCGTTCTGCATTCCTGCACTCGGCTGCAAGGTCAAGCTCCCGGCGTAAAGACTGGTTGAACTGGCGGAGTACTTCTCTTGGATGAAAGCGGCGAATGTCGGCTGATTCCGATTCGGCAATATCAACAATGCGTTGCAAAAGGCGTAAATCAGCTTCAATAATTTTGCGCAGGCCGGGCCTACGAATTTTTAAAATAACCGGCGTCCCATCCTTGAGTACCGCTTTATGAACCTGGGCAATTGAAGCGGCGGCAAGGGGCTGCCGGTCAACTTCCGAAAAAAATTCATCAATGCTGCCGCCAATATCCTCTTCAATCTGGGGCAGCAAATCTTCAAAAGGTACGGGGGGAGCCTGATCCTGAAGTTTTTCAAATTCGGCAATGTATTGGGGCGGAAATAAATCGACACGCGTAGCAAGAATTTGCCCCAACTTGATGAAGGTAGGCCCCAAGTCCTCCAGCGCCCGACGTATGCGTTGTGGGGTGTCGAGCTTGATAAACTCTTCTGCGTGCTGCCAATGCAGCACTTTGCCGGCACGTTCCAATACATTACCGAGACCCAGCGCACGGACAAAGCTGCCGAACCCATAGCGAATTAATACCGATGCGATGTCATGAACTCTACCCAGATCCCTCGCTGCAGTTAACATTTCCCACAACATGACGTTCCAGAAATGTTATTTTTTGGGATGCGATGACTGAAGGCTTTCAGCGATACCCGATAAAATACCGCTACCTATCTGGGCTAATGTGACAGTTGCTGCAACCGTACCCGAAACGACGGCTTCTTTACCCCAATGCGGCAACTCTCTCAACGCTTCCAGGGCTGTTAACGTTTGTTTGCCGACAGCCGTTCCGCTTTGTCGTGCATGGTCGACAAAATCGCCAACAAGATCAGCTACAAGCTGGCTTCCACCTTTGGCAGCTTTTTCCAGGGTGTCCAGAAACATGCCTTCCAGTCCCTGTAAATCGTTGTTTGCACCACTGAGGTCATGGTGGGAATACTCGCTCACTCTGGAAGCCGCTTCTTCAATTGCCAGTTTTGATGCCTCTGCGGCAACCGCTAAAGCATCATCCAAGGCCGAGGCCGCATGTCCAAATGCCTCTTTGGCATGTTCACTTTGAGTCGCCACGCCTTCAGTAATACCATGACTGACCGCTTCAGCAACATTTTTAATATTTTCCATATCCAGTTGCCGTTTTGTCAGCGCATTCAGGGTAATGGTTTTGATTTTATGATGAACATCAGAACCCGATTGCACCGCTTCCCGGATTTCATCTTTAATAACTTGGTGTTGGTTTATTTCCGTCATGGCTGTCTCCTGCTTAATCATATTTGATGTATTTGAAACGCGGATCATCGGGCGTGCCTTCCAATGCGCCGCCTTCTTTGCCGGGTTGCCACATGATTACTTCCTCGATTTTATGTGCCAGCTCAAAATCCTTGTTGGTAATGCCTTTTGCAGCATGGTTCATCAGCTTGACGATGACGAAAGCATAGGAAACAGTCAGGTCAGGGTGGTGAAATGCCGCTTCTGCCAAGTGCCCGACCGCATTGACCACCATCAGTGTGCCTTTCCAACCGCTGGTTTTGTATTTGCGCCGAATCCAGCCATTTTCCAGATACCAGTGTGGCAGTTCTTCCTTCAATCTTGTTTCCACTTCTGCATCGGTATAGGTTTCTTCGTGCTTGCGCTCTCTCCAGCCCATAATGTCTCTCCTCTTATTTGATGTTGATAAAAAAACGCCCGTGCGGCTTAGCATCAAGGCTATCTCTCATTAGTCCTGAAAAAAATAGACACAAGACCCGGTTCCGATAAAATCCATTTTGGAAAACATCTTGTCTTCCCTTTCCATTAACCTTCATATTAGACTGCATCAGCATTCATTAGTTGCTAAACCATTCCTGTTATTTATCAGGCTTCAGGAGCTTTTTTAATACGGTTCGAAGAATGCCGCCATCCCGATAATATTCGATCTCTATCGGCGTGTCGATGCGGCTTATGGTTTTGAAGGCAGTGAGTCTCCCGTCAAGGGCCGTTGCCGTAACGGTAATCAGTTGTCCCGAAACCAGGGTATCGGAAATTTCAACCGCAAAGGTTTCTGTCCCCGTGAGTCCGAGACTTGCCGCTGGCTCGCCGTCAACAAACTGTAACGGCAAAATGCCCATGCCGATAAGGTTGCTGCGGTGAATTCTCTCATAACTTTCGGCGATTACCGCTTTTACCCCTTGCATAAAGGGATCTTTCGCCGCCCAGTCGCGGGATGAACCGGAACCGTAGTCTTTTCCAGCGAGAATGCACAATGGAATACCGGCCTCCCGGTATTTCATCGCAGCATCAAAAAATGACATCTTTTCTCCGCTGGGATGGTAAACCGTAACATTGCCTTCCGAACCCGGAACCAGTTGGTTACAGATACGAATATTGGCAAAAGTTCCCCGGCACATCACTTGATCATTACCCCGGCGCGAACCATAACTGTTCCAGTCCTTGCGGGCAATGCCTTTTTCAAGCAGATAGTGTGCCGCAGGAGAATCGGGGGCAATTTGGCCTGCCGGTGAAATGTGGTCGGTAGTGACTGAATCCCCAAATAAGGCCAGCACTCTTAGCCCTTCAAGTGGCTTGATCTCTTGCCGGTTCGGGTCAAGATCGTCGAAAAATGGCGGCAGGCGAATATAAGTCGAATTGTCGTTCCACGCGTAAAGTTCGGTGCCGGTAACTTCTATTTTTTGCCACGCTTCGGTACCGGAAAACACATCGGCGTAACGTTCTTTAAACATCTTTGGGGTAACAAACTGGCTTATCGTTTGCGCTATTTCTTCGGGCGTAGGCCAGATGTCTTTCAGGTACGCAGGTTTGCCGTCTTTGTCTTTACCGAGCGGTTCTTTGGTGATATCAACGGCTGTGGAACCGGCCAGCGCGTAAGCGACGACCAGCGGCGGTGAAGCAAGATAGTTGGTCTTGGTGAGTGGATGGACACGGCCCTCAAAATTCCGGTTTCCCGATAACACCGCCGAGACCACCAGGTTATTGTCCAGTATGGCCTTGGCAACAGGTTCTTCAAGCGGCCCGGAATTCCCGATGCAGGTGGTGCAACCATAACCCACCAGATAGAAACCGAGCTGCTCCAGATAGGGCAATAGCCCCGACTGTTTCAAATATTCCGTGACCACCAATGAGCCCGGAGCCAGCGATGTTTTGACATAATTCTTGATTTTTAAACCTTTCTCGACGGCCTTTTTGGCCAGGAGACCGGCTCCCAGCATCACGGAAGGGTTGCTGGTATTGGTGCAGGAGGTAATCGCTGCGATGACGACCGCGCCGTGGGTTACGGTCTCATCCGTGCCATGCAGTGACACAACTGCATTTCGGTTCAGGTCGTCTTCAGAAAGCCCCATGCCTTTAAATCCCGATGGGGCGGTTAGCATTTGCCGGTAGGTCGGCCCGACCTGGCTGAGCGGAATCCTGTCTTGCGGACGTTTGGGGCCGGCCAGCGCGGGTTCAATCTTGGCAAGATCAATCTCCATCGTCTGGGTAAAAACCGGGTCTGGCGTAGCATCGGTGCGAAACAGGCCTTGCTCTTTTGCATACCGTTCCGTGAGAGTGATTTGTTCGGGGCTGCGCCCTGACAGGCGCATGTAGTTGAGCGTTTCGGCATCAATGGGAAAGAAACTGACTGTAGAGCCTTGCTCAGGTGCCATGTTGCTGATGGTAGCCCGATCTGGAATACTCAACGCTGAAAGCCCAGCACCATAAAACTCGACAAACTTTCCTACCACGCCAAATTCCCGGCACAGCTCCGTGATGCGCAGCACCAGATCCGTAGCCGTAACGCCCGCCGGTAGTGTTCCGGTTAATTTTATGCCGATGACATCCGGAATTAGCATATAAATCGGTTGATCCAGCATCACGGCTTCCGCTTCAATACCGCCGACACCCCAGGCGAGCACGCCCAGGCCATTTACCATTGGTGTATGGGAATCGGTACCCACGCAACTGTCTGGATAACAGGCATTCTTTTCTTTATTGAAAAAAACCACCTGCGACAAGTATTCAAGGTTGACCTGATGGACGATACCGGTGGATGGCGGAACGACACGGAGATTTTGGAACGTCGCCTGTCCCCATTTAAGAAATTCATAGCGTTCGGCATTTCGCTGGAATTCGACCGCTTCGTTTAACGGCAAGGCATTCGCTTTGCCAAAATAATCCACCTGTACGGAGTGGTCGATGACCAAGTCGCAAGGAATCAAAGGGTTTATTTTTTTCGGGTCGCCGCCCAGTTTTTTCATGGCATCCCGCATCGCCGCCAGGTCAACTAAAGCGGGGACGCCGGTAAAATCCTGTAGGATCACCCGGGCTGGTTTATAAGGTATTTCCTGCCGTGTTCCTTGCGGTTGCCAATTGGCAAGGCTCAGGACATGATCCTGGGTACAGACGTAGCCGTCACAGTTACGCAATACCGATTCGAGCAGGATTTTTATCGAATAAGGCAGGTGCGACAGGTTTGCAATTCCGGCTTGTTCAAGCCGCGATAAAGCATAGTAAGAGATAGGCGTGAAGTTATTTAAACTCAGTTGTTGAAGTGCGCCAAAGGGATCATGGTTAGCCATACAAAATACCTCTCTTGCCGACCCATACCGCTGGGCATGGCTTGAAAATTAATGTTACATAACTTCTTATTAGTCGCAGGTAACGATATCTATCAATGACTTATTATCTTTTAAAATTTGTATTTTTCATGTCCGTATAAGAAAAATCAATGGGTTATGATGATTTGGTATTAAAAAAATCCCGGACTTTCACTTTTTAAGCCCTGTAACACATTGATTTATAAGTTGCCGGCAACTAATGAAAGGTTACTCGCTATTACGAAAAATGCCAACAATTTAAAACTGCCATTGATGGGTGCTTTAAAAAATAATTTTTTTAGGATGAAAAACGCATCAGTCCGATAGCATCAAACCCAACAAATCATCCGCAGACATCTTGCCGCTAATATCCGTGCCATCCAGCAAACTGTCCGCCAGATCGCGTTTTTGGCCATGCAGGGCGACAATCTTTTCTTCGATGGTATTTTTGGCAATCATCCGGTAAATGGTAACCGGGCGCTTTTGTCCCATGCGGTGCGCACGGTCGGAAGCCTGGTCTTCCACTGCCGGGCTCCACCACGGATCCATGTGGATGACATAATCCGCCGCCGTCAAATTGATGCCCACCCCGCCTGCTTTTAAGCTGATGAGAAACAAGTCGCCCTCGCCGCGCTGGAAGGCATTAACCCGCAGCTGGCGATCCTTGGCAGGCGTGCTGCCATCCAGGTATTGGTAGCTGATACCACGCTGCTCCACATAATCTTTTACCAGCTGCAAATGGTCGACAAACTGGCTGAACACCAGGGCTTTATGCTTGTTGTCCAGCAACTCATCGACAATATCGCCAAACGCCGCCAATTTACTGCTGGGCAGGCTAATAGCCGCATTGACCAGCAGGGTGTTGCGACAACTGCGGCGTAATTTGCTGATCGCCGCCAAAATTTGCAGATGCTTATGTCCCGCCTTGGCATCGGTGTTTGATAACACCGCCAGACTTTCGCGGCGCAAGGCTTCGTAAAACGCCATTTCCTCCTGGCTCAGTTCCACATACACCGGGATCTCGGTGCGTGGTGGCAGTTCCTGCAATACCTGGGTTTTGGTGCGGCGCAGGATAAACGGCTGGATCAGTTTTTTCAGCTGTTGCCGCGCCTGGTTGTTGCGGTCACGCTCGATGGGGCCTGCAAAGCGGCGGTTGAACTGCTCCAACGATCCCAGCAAACCCGGATTAATAAACCGGAACAAATTCCACAACTCGCCCAAATGGTTTTCCAACGGTGTGCCGGTCATAATCACCTTGAATTCGCCCTGCAAGTTCATCGCGCCTTGCGAGCGGCGGGTGGCGGTATTTTTAATGGCCTGCGCCTCATCCAGTATCACGGTCTGGAAGTTGATCTTAGCCAGCATGTCGGCCATTTGTTCCTGTTGCAACAGGCCATAGCTACAGATGAGCAAATCGTAGGGTTCCAGGTTGTCCAGCACGCGTTGGCGGTCACCACTGCCCAGGGAGATCGGGTTTAAGGTGGGCGCAAAACGGGTGGCTTCACTGACCCAGTTAAGGCACACCGAGGTGGGGGCGACAATCAAACTGGGCCCGTTCGGTGCCCTATCAACTAGCATCGCCAAGCCTTGTATGGTTTTGCCCAAGCCCATGTCATCGGCCAAACACGCACCCACACCCCAATGTGCCAGGCGTTGCAGCCAGGCAAAACCCTCGGTTTGGTATTCGCGCAATTCCGCCTGGAACGTGGAGGGCAGGGTGGGTTGCAAGGTCTGCGCCGACTTCAAACGCTGCATGTGGTTTTGCCAGTGCTTGTCGGTTTTAAGGCTCCCTAGCCCATCATCCCAATCGTCCAAGCTTAACGCAGCCAAAGGATTGAGACGCACTTTTTTGCCGGTGATGTCGGCGTAGGCCTTTAAATCATCCAATCGGCGGCGGAAAGCTTCGGTCAGGGCAATAAACTGGCCATCCTGCAATTGCAAAAACCGGCCGTGTCCGCTGTCCAGCAAGCCCAACAGTTGCTGGAGCTCAACCACAGTGTTTTCATTCAATGCCAATTCGCCTTGCAGGGCAAACCAGTCGTTGTCGCGTTTGATGGACATCTTGAAGCTGGTGGCTGAATGCTGGCGCAACAACCGGAACTTGACACCTTCCGGCCATTCCAGAATGGCCGGGCCTTCGGGCAGCTCCTGCAATTGCATCATCAGTTCTAAACATTGCTCTGGCTCTGGCAACAACCAATCTCCCGCATCATCCGGCTCCGCCTGCATCAGGCCAGGACAGGCTTTTAACACTGCCAGCGCATGTTTCTTTTCCAGTGCCAAATCGCGTTTGGCTTGCAGGTTTTTGCCGTCTATTTCCGCCAGCACACTGGCACCGCCCTGGCCTGGCTGGTAATAAGCGCCGCCGGTTGCAAACGGACGCACCAGCACAGCCACCCGCAAGCCATCCCCAAACGGCAACAAATGCACGCGCGGCGTGGCATCGGCCACCACCTGTTCGGCGGTGCTGGAACTGCCGCCGATGTCAGAATGCACGGTCAGCAAACCGGAAATGCTGGTTAACGCTTGCAACACGCGCTGTTGTGCGGACACCGGCACTTCCAGGCCAGAACGCAAGACCTCATTAATCTTGTGGTGGGCGGCGGTAAACTCCACCACTTTTAGGCGTGTCGGGGTTTCTTTGCTGATATGGTAGCTTTCCTCATGGCCCAGCGTGGGTTGCAAGGTAATCTTGATTTTATCGCCCTTACCTTGTTGGGTGACTCGCAACTCCGCTTCGCCCTTGACCACTTCAACCCGCACCTCAGGCGAGCTTGCCCAGAATAACAAGGGATGGCCAACGAGCAATAACGGCATGTTTTTGGTGAATTCAAAATTGTGTTGGTTCAGCGTGACTTGGACTTGGCTCTCTTATAAACTTAAGAGAAGTCGGAGTAATTATGCCAAAGAAAAACAAGTCATGGTCGTTAG
>SBAV01000079.1 GCA_005239965.1 Methylobacter tundripaludum | reverse complement strand
CGCCAGGAGTCCGCCATTTTTTTGTCCCAAAGATACTGGTATCTGACCCAAATACTCCACGGATTAAAATTTAACACGACAATAATGCCTTCAGGCTTTAAAATGCGCTCAATTTCGCGCATGGTTTGGAATCGTGATAGATCAAATTCCAATAGATGCGGTAAAATGATCATATCGACACTGTCACTTTGCAACGGCAAGTGATAAGCCTTGGCACGGATTTTCCGCGCACCAGCGTAGCCTAAGCCTTTTGTATCGACAATAGTGAACTTGCTGTATAACTCACAGTCAATAAATTCATTCTCCCAACCTAAACCACCTATTTGTAAGATAACCTGTTTGCAGCCCACGGTAATAGAGCGCTGTAAATAATCAATTTCAAGTTGCTTTTGCAGTTTGCCTCGGGGAGTCTGGTACCAAGCAAATAGAAAGTTGCGTTTCATTAATTACTCTCAGCCATAATATGCGTTAATGATTTTTGATAAAACAAGGACTATACTATTATTAATGATTTTTCTTGAATTTTACTTTGTAAGGATTGGATGATGCACATCAATTCTACCAGGTCGACTGGTTTTTTATTGGTTTTGGCCTCTTTAATCATGGCCGGGTGCTCTGAAACCCCAAATGAGCCCATTGTCATAGAAGATGGGCAGTGGAATACTCCCCGGCAAGACTTTAAATTTAACAAGCCTTTAAATAAACCTTATAACAGCACCTTATCCAAGATCAAGCGTAAGCCTTATATTGGCGCAAAAGACACGGTATGGGAACGGATGTTATCGTTATACGCCTTGCCGGAAGTTGACAATGAGCGCGTCGACAGGCAGTTGAGCTGGTATTTGAATCATCCCGATTATATCGCCCGCATTCAGGAACGTGCAGCACCTTACATGCACCTTATTCTCGACGAAATTGAGGCAAAGAATCTTCCTGGCGAAATGGCCCTGTTGCCGGTGGTGGAAAGCGCTTTCATTCCCCATGCGTATTCGCATAGTGATGCATCAGGTCTTTGGCAGTTTATCCCCGCAACGGGGCGGCTTTTTGGCCTGAAACAGAACTCTTGGTACGACGGTCGCCGTGATGTCTATGCATCCACGAAAGCTGCGACCAGTTTTTTACAGGATCTCGGTGAGACCTTTGGTGGTGACTGGTGTCTGGCGTTGGCTTCTTACAATTACGGCAAAGGCAATATCTGGAAGGCTATTGAAAGAAATGAGTACAACGGTAGGCCCACTGATTATTGGTCTTTAGATCTTCCCCAGGAAACCGAAGATTATGTGCCGCGATTATTGGCGATTGCCAAATTGTTTGCCAATGCAGACAAATACAACATTCCTTTACAACGCATTCCCAACCAGCCGTACTGCGCTGTCGTCAATGTGGGATCGCAGCTGGATTTGGATGTGGCCGCCCAAATGGCGGATATGCCGCTCGAACATTTTTTAAAGCTCAATCCCGGTTTTAAGAAAGAAAGCACAGCGCCAGAAGGCCCCCATCACTTGTTAGTGCCTGTGACGCGCTTGCAAAAATTTAAACAAAATCTCGCGCAACTGCCTTATGATGAGTGGGTGGATCAACGCAAACGCGAAGAAGAGCTTTTAGCGGAAAGACAACGCCTTGCGGAGAAACAACAAGCTGAAAGAGAACGTCGTGAGCAGCAATTGCAGGCGCAAAGAGAACGGCAAGAGGAACAGCGACAAGCCCAACAAGAGCGTCGTGCAGAGCTGCTGGCGCAGAAACAAAAAGAACAGGCTGAGGCCGAACGCAAAAAACGTGATGCCCAGTTACTGGCACAAAGCCGGCGTGACAAGCAAGAAAATCATGAACAGTTGGCACACAACCGCAATGAGGAGAATTCCTTGTTCACAACGCGTTACAAGGTAAAACCTGGTGAAACGCTGAGTACGATTGCCAATCGAAATCACACCACTGTAAAGGCCTTGCGCCAAGCCAATCATTTGACAGCTAATTCGGTTAATTCTGGAACCTATTTGCACGTTCCGTCCTCCAAAAGCGCTGTCGCAATTGCTAAAATCAAGGCGGTTGCTAAAGAGGTCAAGACCAAGCCGGAAACCAATTCGCGCTTTTATACGGTGAAAAAAGGCGACACTTTCTGGAATGTGTCGCAAAGATTTGCGACAACGCCTAAAACGCTGGCTGAATGGAACAATATCTCATCGAAGGGCGCTTTGAGGTTAGGCCAAAGATTAGTCGTCAAAGGCGGTAGCAGCCACAGTCAGCCTCCACAACAGTTGGCCTCTTCCTCATCCACACGCTTGATTCGCTATACTGTTAAAAAAGGCGATACCTTAACGCAGATTTGCAAAAAGTTTGGTGTTTCTGCTGGCGATTTACGTAAGTCCAATTCAGATTTGGGTAAGGGTTTACGCTCAGGGTTGAAGCTGAAAATTGTTACCGACGGCAGCCACCCGACCATCTAAATCCAGATGTATCACTGTAGAGACGCAAGGTTTTGCGTCTCTACTTAAGCCAAGATCCGTCAAGTGCTCCCGCGTTACTGCCCAATCAGTGCTGAACTTAACGAACTGGCGAGGCCATTGCCGCCACTGCCTTTAACATATTCAAGCACAACGGGTACAAACTGCTGAATCATGCTGGGTGACATGCCTTGCTGCTGAAAGGCTGAGGCCAATGTCAGCATGGTGCTCCCAGAAGCGCCCCCTAGACCTGATAATCCCGCCAGCCCACCTAACGCCGAAGATTGTTGCACTTGGGGGGCAGCGCCTAGCAGAGCCCCCATACCTGGTATGGCTTGTTCCAATTTAGAAAATGCGCTGGCTTGCATTTGGCTTTTGGCAATTTGAAATAAGGCTCCCGCACCGCCTTGCGCTTGCGCTTGTGAAACACCTACACGTTGCATCAATAAATCCGTCAAACTGCCGGATTGCATGGCTTGCACTGCTCCAACGACTTGTGACCCTTGTTGCAGTACCTGCCCAACACCAGCTCTCAATGCGCTCACTTCAAGTAATTGAAAATAAACGGGATTTTTGAGCGCAATTTCAACACTTTTCCCCGATTTTGGGGATTGGTTGGCTAACGTTGGGCTTGGCTGATCTACCGGCGCTGTTTTGCAAGCGGTCAATAAAGAAAAAATGAAGGGTGTACTCAGCGTTAAAACGATTTTCGTTTTCATGATGTTGCTCTCTAAGGTTATTGCTACTGAAAAAAATTTATTCTACTATTAAAAAAGGCGTTGAAGACAAGCCTAGATTATTTTCTTTTTATATCAATTGGATATGCCAGTCAGGACATAACGTGTTTTTCAGAATCGCTGTTACCCAGGTTGTCTTCCCAGTAAATGGTGATGGTATCACCGGCAGCACCGCCATTTAGCCTAAAAACAAAGAAAGGATCTTTGGAAATACTCATTCCCATATAGCTGGTAGCGACGATTTTATCGTTGTGGGCGACGGTTAAAGTATGGATAAAATGCGGCGGAATCAGGGTATTGGTCTTCTTGTCATGATTGAGGCCATGTTCCATGGGATGGGTAATCAACGCCCTGATCTGCGTTTTGCCATCAAGGCGCTTACTGCGGATTTTTATGCTCGACATACTACGCTCCGCAGATACCTTCGCTGACAGTCACGATTTGTTTGGCACCGTAAAAAATATTTTCGGTTTCCAGCAGCACAAAAACAAAAGATGAACGCATCAATTGGAGCCGCGTAGATACAAAAGGTTCTAGTGTGGAAGATAATTCGAAAGTGGCGACCAAAGGCACAGGGTTTTGCTCTACCAATATGGAAATACTTTGAATGTCCTTCAAATCAGTTTGTACGGTGATAGGAACGGGGGTTTTGTTGTCGGCGGTTTGGGGTATTTTGATGTGGATTTCGTCTGAATCGACCACAGGTTTACCATTGAGTACGTTTTTTAGCACCTGATCCATGGAAGATGGCTCAAAATTATTCGCAACCCATTCGGCAAGGGCAATTCGCGAATTGAGTAGGCCGACGGTAGACAGCACAGAATATCCGGTAAGCGTGGCTGCTTTCTTGATAAATTCTCTACGATTGCTTGTTGTCATGTAGGTTCAGGATTTTTGTTAGAATATCTGGCACAATGTTTAAAAAACCACGTGATCTGTAATTGTTTCAACGACAGGGTTTAATTTTACAGGATATTGCGCTTGAAGTGGTGGAGTAACGTCAGATATCAGGGGCACTTGTTGCGAAAGAGCGCTTGGTAATTTCTTGCGCTTTGTTCGGGTTGATTATCAAAAATGCCACCGATAACCGCCAGTAAATCCGCTCCCGCGTTAAGTAGATGCAAACCATTTTCTGGGAGAATGCCGCCGATAGCGACAATTGGTATATTAAGCAAACACTTGGCGTTTTGCAATATTTCAAGATGGGCAGGTGAAGCCAGTGGTTTTGAGGATGATGGGAAAAACCGCCCGAATGCCACATAAACCGCACCCCGAGCTTGCATGTTGATAGCACGTTCTACGCTGTTATAACAAGACACGCCGATAATTGCCGCAGAACCTAAACGATTTTTGGCCTGGGCAATATCAGCATCGTCTTTGCCTAGATGAACGCCGTCAGCCCCTAGCGTTGCGGCGAGTTCTATGTCGTCATTGATAATCAAAGGAACACCGTGTTGATGGCAAATTTTAAGTAATTCCTTACCTAAAAGCTGTGGGTTTTGTGGATTTTTGTCACGGTATTGTACGACCACCGCCCCGCCTTTAATGGCAGCAGCCACTTCACTGATGATGGTATCAAGCGATTTATTGTCAGTTTGGGTGATGGCATAGAGCCCACATGCGGGGAATCTCATGTGGTTTCCTCCAACCAGAAAAAACGATTGGGGATATGTTGCCCGGTTCCAGGTTGGAAGCCATCGCGTAATGAACTCCAGGTATATTCCTGTGCTTCCTGAATGGCTTGCAATGGCGCTAAACCTTGTGCGATGAGAGCGGCAATGCTGGCCGCCAGAGTGCAACCCGAGCCATGATAACTGGCAGGCAATCTGTCCCAGTTATAAGTTTCCCACAGGCGGTTGTCATGAAAAAGCAGGTTGCTGACAATGGGTGATGTTTCATGGGTGCCGGTAATCAATACATATTGGCAGCCTTGTTCGAGCAATTTTAAGCCGCATTCAGTTAGATCGGTTAAGCCCGTCAGTTTGCGGGCTTCTTCGCTATTGGGGGTTAACACGGTGGTTTGTGGTAACAGCAGATCAATGATAACTTTAATAAGGTCATTGTTTGACAGATTAGTTCCGCCGCCTGCCGCCAAAATCGGATCCAGAACAACGGGAATAGAAGGATACTGCGTCAGTACCGAATGTATGGCGGCTGCGGTGTCGTGATGCCCTATAAGCCCAATTTTAAACACATCGATGGGCAAATCGGCCAGTAAGGTTTCGGCTTGGCTGATGATGTCTTCCGGCGCTTGCGGTAGCAGTTTTTTGACATTGCGCGTGTCCTGTTCAGTTAATGCTGTAATTACGCCGACCGAATGGCAATGATGGCTGGCCACGGTTTCAATATCAGCCTGTATGCCAGCGCCACCGCTAGGGTCATGGCCGGAAAAGGAAAAAACAACAGGGCGAGCGCGATGTTGGGGCATTGGCAATCCGTATTAAAAGTGCAGCGGGTTTTAGAAAGGCTTGACAACAGCCAGGATGATGATGGCCACCAGAAACAACACCGGCACTTCGTTCATCCAACGAAAGTAAACATGGGAATGCCGGTTGCGGTCATGTTTGAAATCAAGCAACCACATGCCGCACATAGCGTGATAAATCAGCAACAGCGCCAGCAAAGCCAGTTTGAGATGCAACCAGCCGCTGTGGCCATAAATTGTCCAGTCATAGCTTATCAGTATCCAGATACCGAACACGAAAGTCAGGATCATGCCGGGTGTCATAATGCCGAAAAACAGCTTGCGCTCCATGATCTTAAAGCGCTCATGGCTGATTTTATCGTCGCTCATGACATGGTAAACATAGAGGCGCGGCAGGTAAAAAAGGCCTGCAAACCAGGTCACCATAAATATTAAGTGCAGGGCTTTTAGCCAAAGCATCGGCGGCTCCTCTTTTGGTTGTTAACAGAGTGAATATTTTCAGTGTTGCCAATGTACGCGGCTACAGTTGCTTAAATGACAATACATTGCTCATGTTCCGATTATAGCAAAGCTGTTAAACTATAGGTTTTTTAGCGTACATTTTCGGTAAACAATCCTGTGAAAAAAATCCTTATTTCCGACAAGCTGGCAGAAGCCGGTATCAATTATTTAAACGAACAGTCCGATATCCAAATATACATTCAAACAGGGCTTGATGAAGAGGGCTTGTGTAACATCATCGGCGATTATGATGCCTTGTTGATACGCAGTGACACCCAAGTAACCCCCAAAGTGCTGCATGCCGCCAAACGCCTGAAGTTGATAGGCCGCGCCGGTATCGGTGTCGATAACGTTGATATTCCCTTGGCAACAGAGTTGGGTATTATTGTCATGAATACGCCCGATGCCAATGCGACAACGACCGCCGAATTGGCCATTGCCCATTTGATGTCTCTAAGCCGTCATTTGCCTAAAGCTGACCGTTCGGTGCGTGCGGGCAAATGGGAGCGTTCCAAGTTGATGGGCTCAGAAGTTGCCCACAAAACGCTGGCGATACTCGGTTTTGGCACCATAGGGCGCATTGTTTCCCAACGTGGTTTGGGATTAAAGATGCAGGTGATTGCCCATGACCCTTTCGTAGCGCCGGAAATTTTTGCCGATTTGGGCGTGGAATCGGTGAGCCTGGATGAATTGGTCAGCCGTGCCGATTACCTGACGTTACATTGCCCATTGATTGAGAAAACCCGCAATATCATTGGCAGCGCACAACTGGCCATGATGAAAAAGACCGCCATGATTATCAACTGCGCCAGGGGTGGATTGATTGATGAGGTAGCGCTTTATGAGGCGTTAAAGAATGGCAAATTGGCGGGTGCGGCATTGGATGTTTATGAAAATGAACCCCCTGCCAACTCGCCGTTGCTGGAATTGGACAATATTGTGTTCACACCGCACTTAGGCGCGTCAACATCCGAAGCGCAAGTTGCCGTCAGTGTGGAAATTGCCCGTCAGGCTGTCATGTTCCTGAAAACCGGCGAAGCGGTCAATGCCTTGAACCTGCCGCGTTTGTCAGCCGAAGAGCTGAAAAAATCCTACGAATTTATGAATTTGTCGACCATGCTGGGCAAAATATTGGTAGGACTCGCGACGCAACCAGTGACTAAAATTGAAGTCGCTACTTTCGGTAGGGCAGCAGAAGTGGCGGTTCGACCCATTTCAGTTGCAGCTTTAGTAGGTGTATTAAGTAGCCAAGTGTCTACGCCGGTTAACCGTGTCAACGCCGAAAATTTAGCCAAGCGCCAAGGCATTGCACTGGTTGAATCCACGTCTGAAAAATCCGAGGATTACGTTTCGCTCATCAAAATAACCGGTCATTGTGCCGATCAAAGCATTACGCTGTCTGGTGCTTTGTTGGGTGGACGCCAACCGCGTTTGGTGTGCATCAATCATTTTGACATTGAAGTTGTGCCAGAAGGCACGCTGATCGTGACCCGTCATGATGACAAACCGGGTGTTATTTCCGCAATCAGTACTGTCTTAGGTAATGCGGGAATTAATATTACCCGAATGCAGGTCAGTACTGTTGATGACAAAATCCAGGCGATGGCCGTTATTAGCGTGTCTGCGCCGATTACGGAAGAATTATTGGAACAGATACGCAGGGTTCCGGTTGTGAAGCAAGTGACCCAGATCACTTTATGAGCTTTGATGTCATCTGCTTTGATTGCGACAGCACCTTAAGCAAAATCGAAGGTATTGATGAATTGGCCAGACGGGTTGGCTTGGCAGAGGAACTGTCCAAACTGACCGACTTGGCCATGAACGGCATTGTACCTTTGGAGGCTGTCTATGAAAAACGTTTGTCGGCCATCAGGCCAGACCGTGACAGCATAAATTGGCTGGCAGATTTGTATATTGATGAAATGGTTGACGGTGCTAAAGCTGTGTTTGAAAGCTTGTTGGCGCAAGGCAAGTCAGTCCATATTATCAGTGGCGGCTTGCGGCAAGCGATCATGCCACTTGCCCGGTACTTGGGTGTGCCAGAAAATCAGCTTCATGCGGTCGATATTTATTTTGATGACGATGGCAGTTATCGGGGGTTTGATGAGGCATCACCGCTGGCTAAGGCGGGTGGTAAGGCCAACGTAGTGAGTGCACTGAAAGGTAGCGGCTCTATTGCCCTAGTGGGCGATGGCAAAACCGATATGGAAGCTAGGCAAGCGGGCGCTTATGTCATAGGATTTGGTGGTGTGGCGGATAGGGCTGTTGTTCGGGAATTGGCGGATGTTTATACGGTTGAGCCGAGTTTGTTGGCGGTTTTGCCGTATATTTCATAATAAGTAATTTCACATAATGCCTAAAAAAATTAGGGATCTAATTAGTCAGCTTGAAAAAGCAGGTTTTGTCAATCGAGGTGGCAAAGGAAGTCATAGAAATTTTGTTCATCCTAACGTGATGAAACCTGTCGTTCTTTCTGGCAATTTGGGTGATGATGCGAAAAAATATCAAGAAAGAGCAATCAAATCCGCCATTGAGGAATCAAAAAAATGAACGAAACACATCGTTATGTCAAAATTGTAGAATGGTCAAATGAAGATCAATGTTTTATCGGAAGTTGTCCTGGACTTTTTTATGGTGGTTGTCATGGTGATGACGAAAAACAGGTTTTTGCTGAACTTTGTGCAATAGTTGACGAAACTACTGCACTATATGTAGAAAGCGGCAAATTTTTGCCACCTGCAACATCAGGGAAAGATTATGCTAATAAAATGATTAGTCTTGTTTAATAAGCTGGAAATTTAACCATGCGCGAATTGGTCGATGTCTATACAGTTGGTTCCAGTTTATTGGCGGTTTTGCGATATATTTTATAGATATTCATGAGCTATTTGGCATATCCTGCGCTTGGCGCAATACTTTCAGCATTGATAGCAGGTGTAGTAACTTTTTTAATTACAGTTCTTACAAAAGAACAAAAAATATCAGAATTTCGCCAAAATTGGATTGATGCTCTCCGTGAAGATATTTCAGAATTTTTGGGGTTGATACAATCATTAACAAGTATGATAGGTTTTATTAAATATCAGTCGGGCGTTGATGAATCTAAAAAATTTATCGAATCCAATCACGACAATTTTTCTAAAGTAACAACTATATATTTTCGAATCGCGCTTCGCCTAAATCCAGATGAGCATCAAGAGCTTAGAGCCGCTCTTAAGGAAATGTTTTCTATGTTATCTGGTAGCGTTGATCTGTATGATTCAAAAGCAATAGAATCATTGGTACAAGATGTTGTAGCCAAGAGTCAAACTGTTCTCAAAAAAGAATGGAATAGAGTTAAACAAGGCGAAAAAATGTTCCGTATTTCTAAATACGTAGCATTAATTATTATAGTAATTGCTGCAATTATTCTAATTGGAATAATTGCAATAATATTAAGTAAGTACATTTCTACTCTGGGATTAATAACACAATAACAACTAGCAAATCGGTATGAACTTTGAAACAATCCAACAGCAAGCCTTATCATTCTCCGTGCAGGAAAGGGCAAAGCTGGTCGAGCAATTGCTCCCTAGCCTTTGAGACTTAACCGAAATGGAAATCGAACACTTGTGGCTTCAAGAAGCTGCCTGCCGTGCAGAAATGATAGACAAAGGGTTGGTACAACGTATCCCTGCTGATATTGTTTACCAAGAAGCTTCAGCATTTCTGCAATAAACAACATTCGACATCGCCGTAGGCCAAATTATTGGCTTAATCGAATTTAAGTTCACAGCAATAAAATAACTTTATTAACTTGTATTTTGTAGAGAAAGAAACATGGCAGGACACAGTAAATGGGCTAATATCAAGCATCGTAAAGCCGGACAAGATGCCAAGCGCGGCAAGATTTTTACCAAAATGCTGCGTGAAATCACCGTGGCCGTAAAGACCAGTGGGTCGGATGCGGCGAGCAATCCGTCTTTACGAACAGCGATTGATAAGGCCTTAGGTGCAAATATGCGCCGAGATACCATCGATACCGCTATCAAAAAAGCATCGGGTGCATTGGAAGGCGTTAATTACGAGAATATCCGTTATGAAGGCTATGGCCCTGGTGGTGTGGCAGTCATTGTCGATTGTTTGACCGATAACCGTAACCGTACTGTCGGTGAGGTGCGCCATGCTTTTACCAAAGCGGGGGGTAATTTAGGCACGGATGGCTCAGTCGCCTATATGTTCACCAAGATTGGCATATTGAGTTATGCGCCAGGTGTGGATGAAGATGCGTTGATGGAAGCGGCTTTGGAAAGTGGCGCGGAGGATGTTGTTACCAATGATGATGGTTCGGTTGATGTGATGACGACACCGGAAAGTTATTTGACGGTGAAAGAAGCTTTGGTTGCCGCAGGTTTTGAGCCGGACAATGCCGAAGTGACTATGCAAGCGGCAACGATGGCAGAGTTGGACGCCGAAGATGCTGAAAAAATGATGAAGTTGATTGACCGCTTGGAAGATTTGGATGACGTGCAGAATGTGTATTCCAATGCGGATATCAGTGATGAGATTATGGAAGGGTTGGGGGCGTAATTTGCTAAACCCGCGTAGGGCGGATTAGACGCGCAACCGCCCCAATGATTCCTGTTCCTTTTTCCTCCATGCGCGTCGTAATCCGCCGCATGGGATGTTGGCCTCATTCGGCGGATTACGACGCGCCAAAGATTTCGGTTTAGAAAAACACAGTGAATTTGCGCGTCTAATCCGCCCTACAGCGCTGTCGATTTATTGCAACTATTTAACGAGTTGTCGACCAAAAAACGGTGCTACGAAAACCATAGGAAGACAAAATCTACATCGCTATTTTTTGTTATCCAACATAGCCTTCAAATTTGCAAAAGGACTATGCGTTGCAGTTGGTGTAGATGATGCTGCAACCTTGCCGGTACCAAAACGCATTTCCTCGTATTTTGAATGCTCGTTATCGTGGCAATACAAGCACAACAACTCCCAATTGCTGCCATCAGCGGGATTGTTATCGTGATTATGATCTTTATGATGCACGGTCAGCTCGGCCAGGCTCTTATGGTCGAACTCACGCGCACAGCGGCCACACATCCATGGATACATTTTGAGCGCTTGGCCTCGGTAAGATTGCTCCCTTAACTCTTGATTGCGTCTGGCCTCTGTAACAATCTGGTCAAGTTTATCTTTATTCAGCGGCGTTTTTTTGAAAGTCATATGGAAAAATCGGTTATCAAAAATGATAAGTTTAACAGAAAAAATACTTGCCCTAAAAGCTGCCTACGTCAATTGTATCAATTAATTTTTTGCCTAATACTGAAAATAATCCGCCATTTCTCAAAACACGCAAACAACGGTACACTATAGGCAACGGGATAAAACTTAGCACCTAATAGCGCATGGGATGTACTAATCATTAAACAACAATAATATTTACCTTAACTGGATTGTATGGTTGATATGAAAAACACATTTATTCACAGCAAGATAAAATTTTACCGGCAATCCAATGAATTTATTGACCCGACCACTCGTTATCGAGACGATTAAAACAATTTCAGAAAATAGTGATGCCCACCATAGTCTGATTTATATAGAGATCAACAACACTGTGCAAATCACCAACCTCCTGCAAGGCATGGCCGGTGAAGAAGAGCTGATCAGTGCTATTCAAACCTTAATCTACAGCAAAATTGGCCATCTGCCTGATTCTTATATGGGCAAACTTAGCTGGAACCGCTTCGGCATTATCGTTAAATTACCGCTTGAAACCAGTGTTGAGATTGCTGAACAACTGACGGTTTTATTGGATAATCAATGTATTAACATTGGCCGACACCCTTACTATCCCAAGTTAAATACCGGCGTTATTCCGTTGTTACCGGAATATAAAGTGCCGGAAAAAATTCTGACCACCGTTGATGAAGCGCTTTATCAAGCCAGACGCACGGGCAACAATGCCATTAACGTCATTGATCATAACACACCGATTTTTAACAGTTATTACGATTCTCTAAAACGGGTGCCTATTTTAAAAGAAGGCTTAACAAACAATGCGTTTGTACTGTACGCGCAGCCGATCGTGCCACTTAATCCTTCCCTGAAAGAACGCAAAGCCGAAATATTAGTACGCTACAAAGATCCGGCGGGTGAAATGAATTCAGGCTATCAATTTTTGAAAACGGCCAATTTGTTTCGTGTAGGTCGAGATATTGACCTGTATGTGGTCCATCAATTCTGCCGTTACATGCAGCAACAACCCGATGATGGTGTAATTTATTCCATCAACATTTCCGGATTTACGGTGCGATACCCGCCGTTTTTGGATATTGTGAAACAAAGTTTTAAAACGTATGGG
>SBAV01000007.1 GCA_005239965.1 Methylobacter tundripaludum | reverse complement strand
TTGTCGGTATTCACTGTAAGCCTTATGTAAATGTGTGGCGTTACAGTTTAAATAATTATTTTGGTTAGTGGGGTGCGGAATGTCGGATACGGGGTAGCATAAACGGCGCAACCTTGCATAATAAGGGTAAACGCTATTACTGTTATCAATAATAAGATTCGTTTCATAAAGTCCCCCTGTAAGCGCTATTAATTGTTCGCTTGATTAATAAGATCGGGAAATCATTTAAGACAGATTATCAACGGGTGGGTGGAGGCAAAGGGCTATTGAAGGGTTGGTCATTATCATCCAGCACATTTCCATCGATTAAATTTCCGGAAATCGGCACTCGATTACCGTATGCAAACATGCATTGAATATAACTCATATCATACCTTGCTTGTGCCTCGTATCCGGAGGTTTGGGCGGCCTCTATGCCAGCCATGCTTCCCGCCAGAAGGCCACTGCCGGCGCCGATAGCAGCACCTTTACCACCCCCAAACGCAGCACCTGCAGCAGCACCGAGAGCTGTGCCGGCAATTGCGCTTCCTACCCCACTGGTTGTTGAGGCTTGATTGGGTGTGGCACCTCCGATTTGGGCAAAAGCATACTGGCGGCATTTATAGTCCTCAGCGCGAAACTGATCGAAAGATTTTCCGGCTCCCGGCAATACCAAAACACTAGGTCCTGTTGGTATTGAGGTGCATGCACTAAGCGAGAAAATGACGACTGGTACGAAAAATTTTGGAATTCGTAATTTCATAGCCACTCCTAATTATTGATATTTGTCCTGATGGGATGTGCCTTTCTTTAGTATTTACTGGAAAGGCACATACCTTTGCTTATTTGAGATTATTTTTCAGTACACTTTGATTGCAGGTTAACGTAATTCGTTTCATGCGGCGTGTATTTTTATTTTGCGCTTGTCTTGCTTCTTGTTAAAAAATAACGCCGTGCTATTTTTACTTTTAACCGATTGATTTGTCTAATCCGCAATTTTCTAAAACTATGACAGCGAAAATAGCGTTATGTAAAACCAACAAGTTAAAAAAGTTGAGCATGGCGTTTAACCAACTATTTTTTATGAAAAAAATAAATATTAATATATCAACAGGTTATGTTTTTAACTGATGGTGGCTGATTGGCATAAGTTATTGTTGTTATTAGCTGTTTTTTAAATATCAACAGAGTCTAACAGGTTAAATTCAGTCCAGGCAAATTTACTTGCCTTCAAGCGTAACAATGCCATCCCATTTTAGGGGCGGGGTTTTCTGGTAAGCCAAGGCTAAATTTAAATAAAACCGACTGGGCCCGTCTTCACCATGCGTACTCAGCAGAGATTGAAAGCTGATTACCGCATCGTCCCATTGCCCTTGCTGAAATGCCGATAAACCACGGGTGAATTTTTTGCATATCTTGAATTTGGTATTGCTGACATCAGACTCTAAGCCGACTATTTCCAAAAGCGCCAATGGCTCTTCTCGACCTACTAAGCGAAAAATACCTACCGGCCTTGAAATGATATTGCCTAAGCTGGCTGCAAGTGTTGCTGAAGCTAAAATCTTGGTCCCTAAAAATTTGTTAACGCCTTGAATGCGTGAAGCAGTATTGACCGTGTCCCCTATGGCCCGATAATGACTGCCCTCGCCGGCATCCAATCGGCCTAGCGTCATATCGCCTTCGTGCAAACCGATACGTGTGGGCAAAAGGCCAGCGCTGGACGTTTCATTAAACTTATCAACAGCCAGCTCCATTTCCAGTGCTGCTAAACAAGCGGTACGGCGTTGCATTGCGACAGGCAAATCAATCCATACAGCCATCATGGCATCACCGGTAACATCGGCAATAATGCCATCATGCGTTGTTACCGGATGACTGAGTACTTTATAGTATTCGTTTAACAATTCCCACATCTGGTGTGGCGTATGTTTTGCTGCCACAGTGGTGTAGCCCTCAATATCGGTGGCAAGGCATAAGCCGTTGACATCGCGTTCAAACGACAAGGGCTCTGTACTTTTTTCTGGATACCATTGCCCAGGTGATGTGGGTACGAAGTGTATCCATTGCGGAAACACTTGGCGCACAAAGGCAAGAATGCGCTTTCTTTCATTTAACAAATCCCGTCGCGACCATAATAAGGACATCATCCAAGCTACCGGTAATTGAATCAATAGCGGCACAGCCACGGGTAACCATAAGCCGCTACGCTTAAAACACCAGACGGCCAAGCCCACATAAGCGCCACTGAACAGCAAACTTGCCGCCATACCTAAAAGCCCTGCAAACTGCGTCAGCAGCAACCCTGCCAGCAGACCGAATAGCACATGGAATAACGCTTGCGGATACGGTGATGTTACAAAACGGCCTTCGAGCAGATTGGCAAATTGCGTGGCCATGATTTCTACGCCTGCCATTCTGCCGCTATGCGTATCGGTGAAAGGTGTTTGGAAAAAATCTGGTTTAGTCGGCGCGAACTGACGGTTCGACATGCCAACAAAAACTACCTTGCCTTGTAAATGGGTAGCTTTCCCGTCATGAACATCACTGTAAGATTCGATTCTAAAGGTTTGTGGTGGGCCATAAAAATCAAGGTGACGGGTATCTTCCAGGCAAATTACGTTTTCAATACGTTGTTGCAGGTCAGTTTTTTGGGGTGAATTTTTAGACATTTCATTTACGGTAGAAAGGCATTGTCTTCGCATTTTCGTTAGCTGAGTAGAAAACGGCGTATTGAACTGGGTAATGCCTTGTAATGCACCGGTATGTTGTAAATAATACAACCAGGCCAGTACCGGCAAAGTGGGCGTTTCTGCGAGCACATCGAGAAAAACCCAGCCTTCCCGGATAATGGAGTTTTCAGGGTCATCTGTCAGGAAAAACGGCGCATGATCCAATACGGATTGCTTTATTGCAGGCGTGGGCTCAATTTTACGCATGGCAATAAGTTGTTCGGAAAGCGGCTGTTTCTGCTCACCATTTATTTGAACGAATGGTTTTAGATTATTTTTAGAACATGCTGACCGTCCGTAAAAATCTTTAACCCCACGCCGTAATTTTTGTACGCAATCCGTTACCAGAATATTGCCAGCTTTTTGTATGGCAGCAGAAAATGCTGGATCATGATTAGGATCAGAAGCCATAAACTGAAGATCAAACACAATTAACGCCGTACCCTGACGCTGCAATTCCTGTATCAGCTTGGCATGAAAACCCCGCCAACGGGTGAAATCTTGTCGCACATCGAAACGGTTTTCCGAGATTTCATCCATTGCCACGACCACGACTTCGGCGGGTGGTGGTCGTGCGCCTCGGATTTTGAACAGGGTATCCAAACCCAGTGTTGTTTCCATGCCGGTTAGGTAATCAATTCCACTGCCTAGCAGGAAAGTGGTTAGGGCGATGGTGATTGCTCGGAGTAAAGGACGGTTCATGGTTGGATTGTTCTAGCTATCCAAGTCTTGGATTTTGACCTACTTAGGACACGATAAAAACAAGGTACGCCTTTCGAATTGCTCGTCACCGTGGTTATCCACCGGATATTGTTTCGCGAGATAGAGGTTCAAAGGATTTGACTAAGCGCGGTGCAAGCGGAGTGCTAATTTTTTGTGTCTGTGGCGTTTGTGTTGCATATTTTTGCACTAGAAACTGATAAAAATCTAGCAGTTCAGTTTGGGTAAAGTCAGGTAATTTTTCTAAATCAAGTGGTTGCATAGTTTTGTCTCCGCTAGACAGCTTGGGATCAGTGTACCGAAACCTTTCGAGCTTGGAAAAACTTATACTCGAAAGAAACAGTCGTGTTGGATACGTTAAACACATGGTTTCGTGTTAGCAAGCCGCACTGTTAACAATTCAACAGCGGTAAAAAAACCACCTGGAAAACTTTGAGAGAAGTCTCGTTACAGTGG
>SBAV01000466.1 GCA_005239965.1 Methylobacter tundripaludum | reverse complement strand
TCCAATACCAGACCATGTGCGCTATGGGCAAATAAGCGAAGCTAAACCAAAGCAACATAAACAGCAAAATAGCTGAAAATTTGGTACGTTCTGCAAACGCACCAATAATGAGCGCAGGGGTAATGCCGGCAAAAGTCAATTGAAATGCAACATAAATAAATTCAGGAATATACACGCCTTTGCTGAACGTTGCGGCCATAGAATCTGGTGTAATGCCTTTAAGGAACATTTTGCTAAAGCCACCAAAAAAAGCATTGCCCTCGGTAAATGCAACACTGTAACCATAAATGGCCCACAATACCGCCATCATCGAGAAAATAACAAAGACCTGCATCAAGATAGACAGCATGTTTTTAGCGCGTACCATGCCGCCGTAAAACAGAGCCAGACCAGGAATAACCATCAAGATAACGAGTACCGTTGCGACAATCATCCAAGCGGTGTCGCCTTTGTTGATGGTAGGGGTTATGGCTGGATCAGCACAAACAAGTCCTGCAAAACCCAGCAATGCCAATAAGGCGAAGATTTTTGATAGTTGTTTCATTTTTTCTCCTCTCTACAGTGCGTCTTCGCCAGTTTCTCCGGTACGAATCCGAATCACTTGCTCCACGTTGGTTACAAAAATTTTACCGTCGCCTATTTTTCCGGTATTGGCGGCTTTGGCGATGGCTGCGACTACCGAATCAGCCAAATTGTCAGCGACAGCGACTTCAATTTTGGCTTTCGGCAAAAAATCGACGACATACTCGGCACCGCGATATAGTTCGGTATGGCCTTTTTGGCGACCGAAGCCTTTAACTTCAGTCACTGTTACGCCGGATACGCCAAGTTCGGAAATCGCCTCGCGCACATCGTCGAGTTTAAATGGCTTAACAATTGCGGTTATCAGTTTCATACATGCTCCTTAATCAAGTTAACGACCCGAGAACCCGAAGCGCTATCCCAGTTAAGGGGAGCAGTTCATATGGAAAGATGGGTTCACTTAAATCAGTTTAAGCACAGAGTGTGCCAGACAAAATACGCCAGGAAACCCTAATGTTTACGCGAATTTCCATGTGATTTTTGAGAGCTATGCACCAGTTTAGTGCTGCTAGGTTTTTTTTGATAACTGTTGGTGCAAAGAGAGGGTGGCAACACTGACCGCAATAATTGCCGAAAAAACGCGGTGAAAATGATTTTTGCAAAAGTTGTGAACAAAAAAATGCGCCCGTAGGCGCATTTTTAATGACGTAGATTGTGAAACGTAATCGAAAGCTTTAGAAAGCCATTGTCATATCGGTTGAGAACAAGAACTGGTCTTTCTGGTTGCCGCCGTCAAAAGGTTGTGAGCCGACAGGGGCATTGCTATCAACCCAGTCATAACGTACGTTGGGGCGTAAGTTTAACCATTTTACCGGCTTCCAGGTTACACCGGCTGTAACCGCATAAAACGACCCTGCTGCGCAACGGGCCGCTGTTCGCCCAGGGGCGCACACTCTCACGCCGTCATCATCTCGGAACCATTCTCCCCTAATGCCGGCAACCAGGTTGTCCTGAATGTCATACGTCAAATGCGTGTTAATGCCGTACCACTCGGTATCTTGCAATCGGCCATTAACGGCCAGGCCGTCCGCAAAACCGTGATCATGTTGCAAGACCAAGTGCATCTTATCGGTGATATTGTGTTTTAACACGGCACTGTACATGCTCCAGTCGTCATCGCTAATTTCCGATCTGGCACCGTAAGTGCCACTGATATTGAACGAAGTCGCCTTGCTGTTGCTTGTCCAGGTTGCCCCCATCAAGCCAGCCCAGTTACCCAATTGTTGATCCCATCCACCATCCCAGCCACCGGTAGCGCTGCCTGTTACTGCGCCGCCCATGACAGCCCAGTTCTTATCGATGGTATAGTTGGCCATGATGCCGGTATGGGTAAACGGTTCGCCATACTGCATGGTGTAAGCATGGGTGTAGAAGAAGTTGTCCGGTGCCGGTACGGTTTCGTAACCAATCGGCGTATAAAAGTGGCCAGCCTTAACATTTAAGCCATTGCCTATTGGTATGTAGGCCTCCAAATAGGCTTGAGGGATAGCAAAGCTATAAAAGCGACTGTTAGAGGTAATATCCAAATCCCAGGTGCCACGATCCAGTGGCTGTCCTGTTCCTAATTCGAAGGCGGGGACACCATAAGCTTGGGTGAAGACAGCGTCTGAGCCATACATAACATCAAAACGCCCACCGAAATCCCAAGAGCTGCCTTCAGTTGCTACTGAGCGTTGCACAAACAGGTTTAACTGATTCATTTGAAGCTCAGCGGAGCGGTCACCAAACGTAATTGGGCCATTAAATCTGTCGCCTGGATCGGTGGCGTTGTAGGTAATACCCGTATTTAACCAGCCACCTATTTTCAGGTTATTGCCTTTCATAAATTGGCTGTCATTGGGGTCACCCATTGCTTCAAGCAGGGTACTTGCCTCTGTTAATGTTTTAGCTTCAGCATGGGCATTTGTTGCGCTTATGGTACAAAGTGCGGCTATGGTTAAAACTAACGGTTTGATTGGGAAATTAAGGTTGTTAGGCTGCTTGTTCATGGTGGGCTCCACATAATAATTATTTTCAAAACGATATTATCTTAATAAAGTTTAGCACACAATATGCCAGTTGTTTAAATGCTAATTTTATTGGGTTTATGCAACAAAGTTATTTCCGTTGCCGTTCCAAAGTTGTGCGTTTTTGACATGGCTTGCACCATGATGGTTCTTTGAAAGACCGGTCGCAGATATCGCTTTTAAGTTGCGCGAGTATAATTTTTTGGTAATCCTTTTTTTGTTCGGTTTTCGATGATGTTGTTGCTTTTCAAGCTACAACATACGGTGATGACCAATAAATGTTGTTATGGCGCATCAAAAGGGCATTATAGGCAGTTCGTGGCAAACATCATCGCACAATTGGGCAAGCAATTGCGTTCTGGCTTGTCTGGAATGAAGACTGATTGCTGCAGTGGAGGCTATGGGGGCTTGCTGGTTTTTCAGCTGTCCAAGAAAAACTGTTAATGCGGTGATTATGGCTTCTTTATTATCCAAAGGAACTATTGCCGGCAAGTCCGCCTCACGCAGTACCATGGCGGTATCGCCTTCAGGATCGGTGAAGGCCAGGATAGGGCGTTTAGCGCGGAGGTATTCGTATATTTTGGCGGGAATTTGATGGTTGCAATTGGCGCCCTGAAAAATCAGCAAACCATCGACGGTTAACATTTCGGTCAGTGCGGCTTCATAAGGGATGCTAGGTTCCAGGTAAACTATGTCCTGTAAACTATAATTGCTTAATACGGGTGTGTATAAGGCATCGTGACCGGTTGCCCTTAGCACAACTTTTACGTTGTCTGGACTGATTTTTCCGGTTTGCTGCATTTCTGCCAGCGCTTGAAAGAACTGGCTGGGGTCGCGTTCGGAAGGGTATAGCACGCCGCTGTGCAATAATGTCAATTGGCCGGGTTTTTTGGCTTGTTTAAGGGCTTCAAGCTGAGTTGATTGTTCCGCTCGCGCGAAGTTTTCTTCATCATAGCCGTTGGCAATCAGTGTCCATTTTGAGGGCGAAACTGTCGGATAACGTTCTCGGTACATTTTGATCGCGCCGGGCGTAGTAAATACGGCACGTGTACAATGTTGTACGGTTTGGCGTTCTATCCATTGGTATAGCTTTCGTTGCACTGGATTTGTAGGGTAATTTTCTTCAGTCATCGAATCACGAAAATCGGCAATCCAAGGTATGTTTGTTAGACGGTGCAACAATAAACCCAGCAAATGCGCGCTGGCTATCGGGTAAGTGGAAAAGATAATTTTCGGGCGATGCTTGCGAATAAGCGCCAATCCAGGGCATAAGCCGCCGATACACCAACTGGACCAGCGATCAGGTAAAGCCATCCAGGCAATGTAGCGCCCTTTAAAAGACAGATGTTTGGAGGCATCCAATGCAAAGGCGCGTTTAATAATAACGTGATCCGGTATTTCTTTGATTTGGTCATCATTAACCAACGGGTAAGCGCGGGGATGCACGGTTAATACCAAGGCACGCCAATGGTGATCCAATAAATACCGTGAAAATTTGAGTGTGCGTTGAATGCCACTGCTGACCTTAATGGGTGGGAAATGGTAGGCAATCATTAAGATATTTTTCATGATTAATTTTTGTTAATCGCAGTTGGGTTGATTGGCTACCTATCCAATTGGCAGATTAGCCTAAAAAAGTATAGCCGTATCCGTCTAAAATATTTTTGTGAGTATGCGTGTGTTACTGGCGTTGACAGATTTTATTGCACGACGAAAGATTGGCATTCAATAAATCGGTATAATAAATCGCGTGTACACATGTTGCCGCGCGATACATTTCTTTGTTTGGTGTACGTCTTCGTCTGTTTTTTCTC
>SBAV01000115.1 GCA_005239965.1 Methylobacter tundripaludum | reverse complement strand
TTATTTGAAGGCATTGCTTTCATTGTTCTTGGTATTGCTGCCATCGTTATCCCTCAGTTTTTTAGTGTGGTCATCGTCCTTTTCTTGGGCTGGATTATCGTATTGGCAGGCGCAATTCACGTCAGCCGGGCATTGTTTTTCTCAAATATGCCGGGGTTTGGCTTATGGTTGGGTTTAGGTATTTTGCAAATTCTTGTCGGTTATCTGCTTATTGCCAACCCTATCGCCGGTGTAATGACTCTCACCATGATGATGACTTTGTTTTTTGCACTTGAGGGCACCATCAAAATTTATTGGGCATTCCTGTTGCGCCCTTTACCACAATGGCAGCTTGTCCTTATGAGCGGAATAACGGCATTGCTTTTTGCAATAATCATTTTGGCATTTTGGTCTGAGACCGCACATTGGCTATTGGGCTTGTTTGTGGGGGTCAATATGGTTATGCTGGGGTGGTCGATGGTTAACATGAGTTTGGAGCATAAAGACCACTATTGATAATTTTCGCTTTTAGGTTGCCAAATTTTAAAATTGGTAGCTGATATTTTCAATAATCCCATCCAGTCCTTCCAGGCTGAAATAAGCAATATCCAGTTTGTAGACAACGGATATTTTTATTGTTGCCACCGAATTAAAAATTCGGCAGTTAATTGAGTTTTGTATAACGCAGTTGAAACTGGACAACAGCACACGACCCCACTACTGCCAGCAAACAGGAAATACCCAGCAACATAAAGGTTTCAGCGTAACTGAAAAACAGCAGTTTGAAAGCATCGTTATAAAGGGCGGAAAGTTTCTCGACAGACTGCCTTAAAATCAACATCATGATGGTCACAATAAACCAGGCCATCACCCCGGATATTAGCCCTATCCAAAAGCCACTGTACAAAAAAGGCCTTTGAATAAAAGCATTGGTCGCGCCAACCAATTTAGCAATAACAATTTCTTCCCGGCGATTGTGGACTTCCAGTCGAATGGTATTGCCGGTAACAAATATCACGGCAACGGCCAACATCAGCCCCAACAGCATCGTGCCACGTTTGGCAATTGCAACAATGGATTGCAGCCGCTTAACCCACTGCATGTCCATTTGCGCAAAATCCACTTCGGCGGCACGCTTCAAATCATCAAACAACGCCACCAAGCCTTGTTCATCTTCCAGGCTGTCTTTGGGCAGCACTTGAATGACAATAGGTAAAGGATTGACTTCCAAGGCATTGATGGCTGGGCCAAAACCGCTGTAAGTTTCAAATTCGGCCAAGCCCTGCTCTTTGCTGATCACCTTTACAGATTGTACGATGGGGTTTTCTTTAATGCTGTCCGCAAACTTGTTGGCATAAGCATCGGAAACATCATTTTTAAGAAACAAGGAAATCTGATTGCTGTCTTCCAAACTGCCGGTTAATTGCTGCAAATTGACCACTAACAGATAAAACCCACCGGCCAGTGAAATGGTGATTGCCAACACGACGATTGTCACTATCGATGCAAAAGGTGAAGCCACCATGCGTCCCAGACTGGAAAATAGCGCATGGGCATGTTGATCCCGATACGCTTCAACTTTACTGAAGAATCCGCCGCCTGATGCCTTGTTTTTGCGGACATCCGGCTTGGTTTGATACTTATGCTTAGTCGACTTGGTTTGTTTCATAACCTAGCTTGCAATCAGTTGCCCATGATCCAGCGTTAATACACGGTGGTTCAGCTTTTTGATTAAGAACAAATCGTGTGAGGCAATCAGTACCGTCACACCCACTTGCTGAAAATGTTCAAATAAGGTCATGATTTCAGCAGAAAGTTCCGGATCTAAATTACCCGTTGGCTCATCGGCTATGATCAGTGGCGGCTTGTTTACCACAGCCCTGGCAATACCGACGCGCTGCTGCTCGCCGCCTGATAATGCCAGAGGATATTTTCTTTCTTTACCCAACAAGCCCACTTTATCTAACGACGCCCTGACCCTGCGGGCAATTTCATAATGACTGTAACCGGCTATCACCAATGGTAAGGCGACATTATCAAAAACAGTCCTGTCCTGTAGCAATTTATAATCCTGAAAAATAAAGCCCATCTTTCGCCGAAGGTAAGGAATCTGACTTTCCCTGACATGATTGAGATTTTGCCCATCCAATATGATCTGCCCACGCGTGGCTCGTTCTATCAGCGCGATCAATTTCAACAGGGTACTTTTTCCAGCCCCTGAATGGCCAGTCAGAAAAGCAATTTCACCGCGTTGCAAATGAAACGTGACATTACGCAGAACATCACCGGTTTCAGGGTAGCGCTTGGTTACATTTTCAAACTTTAACATGCCGTCATTATCAGTCTTTGACGAAAAGGGCATCTACAAAATTTTCTGCATTAAAATCCTGCAAATCGTCAATACCTTCGCCTATACCGATAAAGCGAATCGGAATGCCTATTTGTTTGGCCAAGGCAAAAATAACGCCGCCTTTGGCTGTACCATCCAGTTTTGTCAACACTAAGCCTGTCAGTTCCACTGTTTCATTAAAAAATCTTGTTTGAGATAAGGCATTTTGGCCAGTACCGGCATCTAACACCAACAATACTTCATGTGGAGCCATAGCATCCAGTTTGCCAATAATCCGTTTTACTTTTTTCAGCTCTTCCATCAGGTTGGATTTGGTATGCAAGCGCCCCGCCGTATCGGCAATCAATACATCAACGCCTTTGGATTGCGCCGATTGCACCGCATCATAAATTACCGATGCCGAATCAGCACCGGTATGTTGGGCAACCACATGAATGTTATTACGCTTGCCCCAGACTTGCAATTGTTCGACTGCGGCGGCCCTAAAGGTATCGCCCGCTGCCAACATTACACTGTGCCCTTGCGCTTGCAGGCGCTTCGCCAATTTGCCAATCGTGGTTGTTTTGCCGACACCATTAACTCCCACCACCAAAATAACAAACGGCCCATCCTGTTTCGCAATACGTAATGGCTTGCTGCACGGTTTAAGTATAGACAACAATTCTTGCTTTAGCGCTGCCGACAAGGCGGCACCGTCACTAAGCTGGTGGCGCTCTAAAGTATCGGACAAGTGATTGATGATTTTGTTCGTCACATCAATGCCGACATCCGCCGTTAACAAACTGGATTCAATATCTTCCAGTAAGTCGGCGCTAATCGACTTTGCCCCTATGGGCAAATTGGCCAATATGCCGCCCAGTCCAGACCGTGTCTTTTTTAACTGCGATTTAAGCCGTAAATACAGCGATTCTGTACTGGGTTCTACATAGACTTCTTCGGCGGCAGGCCTGTAGGCTGTAGTCTTTTCTATCGGCTTACGCTGTTCAAAATCAACAACAGGGGGTGTAACCGGGACTTCCAAAAATCCGTAGCGGGTATAAAAACCGATGGCAATCAACGGCAGCATCAATAACGCCGCAACAACACTGTGCGCTACCCACAAGTTCGGCATGGCCAATTTGATACCGGCCACACCCAAACCAATTTGTATAAACAGCAGCAAACTTAACATCAAGCCCGCTCGTCTTATTGGTTTGGAATAATTGCTGGAAGTTGCCGTCAGCATTACCGCACTCAGTACAATAAAACAGGCCAAGCCCCCTATTCTATGCAGGCTGTTTACGGCAACCAAGGCATCAAAGGCGATATCACCGGTATAACCAGTAAAAAAGCCCTGGAAAATATTCAAGGCATTTTGATAATCGGCATCCGGCCACCAAGAACCGTTGCACTGTGGGAAACCCGCACAGGCCAAAGCGCCATGATTGGCACTCAGCCAAACGCCTAAAGCAATTTGTAAAAATAACAGGCAGCTTGCAAAAAGCACAAAAAGGTCGAAAGTGGGCGATGTCCGCCTAGCCTCAAGGCCCGGTTGAACGCGCAAATACAGGCTGAACAATAAGCCCAAAATGATCACTGACATCAACATATGGCCGGTTACCAAAACCGGCATAGACTGCATTTTCTGCGTCCAAATGCCCAGGGCTATTTGCAAACCGGTAAAAAGCAGCGCACTGAAAGACAGGGCCACTGCACCGGTACGGCAGTGCTTTTGAGTCCATGACAGCTGGGTAAGTATCAACACCACACCGGCCAAGACCGAACCTAGATGTTGATGGAGTTTAAGTATCGGCAGGGTACCGATCATCATCGACGGCTGAAAATGTGCGTAAGAGGCCGCTAAAATAGCGGACAACGCTAAAAAGATGCTAAACAGCGTAGCTTTTCTGAACATGTTGTTTCCATTAGCCAATTTGTGAAATTCGCAGTAACTGCATGAGATCACTTTTTACTTTATAAGGATCAAATCCCGGTTCGTATTGCATCATCAGATTACCCAAAGGATCCATTAAAAACAACATGCCATCAGGTATGTCCGATTTTCTGATATCGGTCATTTTTTTACGTAGCGCATCACTGGGAGCCACTTTGATCAGATCAGATTGCAATGCAGCCTCCCTATTTTCCTGGCCGATTAATCGGGTTGCCAGATTGTCATCAACAGCGTTTTCTTGATTCAATAATGTATTATACAGCGCACTGTCCGTTTTATATTCTGCGTCAGTTTTACTGCCTTTATTGAGTAGTCGCCACATCAGGGCTTCTTTCAGCCACAATTGATTGGCTATCTCCGGCGCAAGCGTATTGAAAGCCACCACCACGCGCCGGGTACGCAGCAAATCTTTGTTTAACATCAACTGTAATTGCTTGGTCTGAAGTATGGCCTTAAGACAGACGGCATTACAGCTCTGTTGCGGGATGACGTTAACAATCAGCCATCGTCCCGGCAATTCAGTCATTTTCTTGGAAGAAATGGCATCCATGGCAACAAAATCAGTGCGCTCGGTGGTCACAGGCGGGGTGATTAGCTGGCCTTTATTGGTAGTATGCTTGCCAAGCCATTCCAGCCATTGCCTATTCTCCTTTAACCCCCAAGCCAGAAGTAAAGGAATAATGCTCATGCTAAAAATAACGATCACCAAGAGGCGATTTTTTTTCTGTTGATTATTCATCAATCTCTTTTGTAACTGTAACGTATAAATAATATCGTTAGCACCAAGGCTAAGGCAAACCATTGTACGGCATAAGCTGTATGTTGTTCTGGGCGCATAACCGTTGTAACCTGCCAATCTCGTTTATAGCCATTGGGTTGATTTTCCGCCAACTCTATTTGAAACGGAAAAATCGAATAGCCCAGGGTTTTAGCTAGCACAGCACTGTTCACCAATCCTATCACCGATGGCCAACCTGCCATTGGAGTTTCAGCGCCCGGCAATTTAATACCAACTCCTGGGAAGCTATTGATACGTCCGAGTATATTCGTCTGTGTGTCAATCACGTTCACATCAGGCAATAGGGCTCTGTTTTTATTTAAAGGTATCCATCCCCTGTTCACCAAAACCGCTTTAGCCGACCCTTCCAGTATGAAAGGCGTCAACACAAAATAACCCGCCCTACCGTTATTAATTTGATTATCCAACAAAAATTGATGGCCGGTATCATAATGTCCGGCAACGCTCACCTTATTGTATTTTAAAACTTCCATATCCACCTGAGTATCGGGGGCTAACACGATAACATCAGATTGTACCCTCTGTTCTTGCATTTTAAAAAACAACTGCTTCTCGTCAGCACGATTTAATTGCCATATCCCTAAAGCAATCAGTAACGGCAAAACACATGAATAAGCTAATGTGGGTAATAGTTTTAATTTCATTTGCACAGCCATAGGAAAACCTTTTTTACGAGGCCCTCCACAACAAGGAAGGTTTTTTTATAAGAATCTCAAAAAAGACATTATTCAGCATAAATTGCCTTTAGATTATCTTCAGTAAAATGGCTATTTTCTTAAAAACTATTGGCAACAGCTCCAGAATCACAGAGAATACCAAAAATTAGACGAAAACCTACCTTTCAAGCATACTTATGAAAATCATTGTTATTATTGCCTTTATCCTCATACTTTTCAGCCTTGCCAAGGCGTTATTACATTTGATTAAACATAAAAACGATGCAGACTCTGAAAAAACCATGAAGGCTTTAATGATTAGATCAATAATTTCAGTGCTGCTGTTTGCCCTGCTTTTTCTTGCGGTAGCAACAGGCATGATCAAACCGCATGGCGTGGGCGTCCAAATGCACAAACAAACTATCCTACCTTCTTCGCAACAAACCCAATAGGGGGCACTGCCATTAAGTTAAGAACAGGGCCCCTTCTCCAAAGGGAGAAGGCTGGGATGAGGGGAAATTTAACTTGTTGATTTTATCCTCCTCACCCTAGCCCTCTCCAGCAGGAGAGGGGACTTT
>SBAV01000102.1 GCA_005239965.1 Methylobacter tundripaludum | reverse complement strand
TCTGTTAAATGGGAGGATAGAGTTTTGTTGCCTGCGGCTATTCGCCATGCAGTACGTGATTGTAGTGGTGAAAAAGTGAAAGAAGCTATCATCGAAATTAACACACTTAAACTTTGGAATGACAAACTCCTAGATATTCCCGACAAATCAGTGCCTTTCGATGCTAACCAAATGAAGTTAGAACCTGAATGGTCTAAAACATTACAAGAGCTAGGGGTTATCTTTGAAGATCGTGATAAAAATAATGAAGAAAAACGCTTTTATCTGCCAGAAAGTTATCGTACTGGACTTGGTTTTTCATTGAGCAATGTAGGGCGACCAAAAGTACTAGCACTTATTCAACGAAACTCGGTTAAGTTACCGTTCTGAGTAATACGAGAAACTGGCATATTTTTTCTCAAGAAATGCAGTTTCTGGAGAGTGTCAGAATTTTTGTGTAAACGGTCATTTGGTAGGAAACTACCAGCACTACACAATGAGCGCGGTAGGTTGAGCTGAACGCAATGACGCCCAACACGCGTTTAAGCCTTGAAGTTGGGCTTCGCTATAGCTATATTAGCTCAGTCCAACCGCCCTTATACCGGTTAAAGCTCACCGGCTAATTTCAAAACCTCTTTTACCAATGTTTCAGACATTCTAAAGTTTGCGTTTTTAAGCTGTGTAACAATATCTGTGACTGAACCAATGATTTGCAGTTGCTTGGCTTTGAGTAAAATACCCAATAAGCCTGTGAACTTGAGTTGTAACTGTTTAGCCAGTTTTCTGACCTTCAAATCATCCTGGATCATGACATTATCCTCCGGCATTTGCAGTGCCAATGCGATGGTGCTGGCTTCGCCCAAATCAACACTGGCATTTAATATACGCAGATAATTTCTATCTGTGACAGTAACAACATGCATCCAATTTCCTAATGGTTTGCCGTATTCCTGAGCCACTTCGTCGGTTAGATAAATGTTTTGGTAGAGTTGTTGCAAAATACCCAGCGCGTTAATATTATCCAGAAGAATCAGGCAACTGGTGTTGGAAATGATTTTAGGCATTTTCAAAATCCTGTATTATGTCTTCGGCAGGATAATTTAGGACTGAAACCTGATAATGCCCCAACAGCTCCATAAAAGTCCTTTTAGAGAACCCGGCCATTTGCGCAGCTTGGCCTACTGACAACACCCCTTTTTCATAAAGTTTGCTGGCCAGTAGCATTTGTATTTCCTGGGTGTCTATATTGATAGAATCAGGAAGTTGTATTTGGAAGGTTTGCATGGCTTTTCCTTTAACGTGGGAAATTGGGCTGAAAAGAATAATGCCCAACACATCAACACCTTGAATGTTGGGCTTCGCTTACCACTCTTCCAACCTACACGCAATACGTCGCTCAATAATGCGGCGGTGTCTGATCAATATGCTCATCAGCGTTATTCTGATTGGCAAGGCTTTTCAGCCGCTCGCTTAATACCCTACACGTTGCGCCTAAACGGTCTATCTGTTGCTGCTGGTCGGAGACCGTTTTATTCAAAGATTGCAGCAAATCTTCCTGGTAGGCAGCTTTTATTTCTAACTCTATCAATCTATCTGTATCCATAACAACTCACTTTATTTTGTTGTTAATCACTATCTTGTAGATTTTCTTATCGGCCAGCTTAACCTGCTCAACAGCGCCGATCAAATCGCCCGGTTGCGGCATGGCATTCCCCGATTTGGAAATACGCGCCATCAGTTTAACCGTTTCGAAATTGGATAACTTCATCTGCGGCATCATCGCTGAGCTGTCATCCAATGTTACCGATAAAGGCAACTCAGAAACCTGCTTGCGCACAATCGCCAACGGCATTTTTGGCCCCGAAAGCGACTGGGCATAAACAAAAACCGTGTCCGTAGCTTCGGTTGCTTTCTTTAGCGACTTATCCAAACTTACCTGTACCTGAACACTGACAGTAGCGGCTTGAGGTGTGCTATCAGCTTGGGGCAATACCATATCCTTAGGAATTTGGCTGGTTACTTTAGCCAACAATTCCTGGGTTTCTTTCTGGGCATCTGAACCCGGCGGCAGTAAAGTTTCCAATTTTTTCCATAACAGCATAGCGCCCATAAAATCACCGGCCTGTGCTTTGGACATGCCGGCCAACCATAAGCCGTTCAGGTTATCGGGTTCCATTTCCAAGGCCTTAAAAACCAATTCGGCAGATTTCCCGTCAATTTTCTCGTTGTTGGCAAAGGCCAGCGCATCAGCATACATCAGCATCACATCAGGCTTATCACCCAGTAATCGATAAGCATTGCCAAACGCTTCAACCGCCTTAGGGTATTGTTGTAAAACTTTATAAGAGCGCCCCAACATGAGCCAACCTTCGCCATCGTTAGGGTTGGCCTTCATTTTTGCCGCCAGGCCTTCCACCATTTTGTTAATGGCATCAGAATCAGGCATACCGGAACCGACCGGCGTTATTTCCTCAACACGCCCAATGGATTGGGGGTTACCCAACGTCCAGTACAGCGACCCGGCCAACAGAGGTATGCCTAGAGCCAGCACATACACCATCCACCGGCCTTGCGTTGGCGTTTTTTTAGCATGCGGTTCTATATCAAGATCGTCACCCAAGGCCTGTTTCAGTTCAACAAGCTGTTCATCATAAAGCGACTGAGTGAGCACACCCGCCTGCAACTGTTCTTTTAATTCGGCCAAGCGATGACGCGCAATCAGGATATTACGCTGGTCAAATTCTGCGTCTTCAATTTCGTGTGTCCGCCACAGCGGCGGCAAAATAATGCTATATGCGGCAATAATCAGGACAATAATCAGTACCAAAAACAATGTATTCAAGAACCATCCCCTTCTTCCAGCAGCTTGCTTATTTTCTTCTGCTTTTCAGAACTGATTATTGCACCCGCCGACGACATTTTTTTCCGGCGCACCACTAACAATACCGCTATCACTCCAAACAACAAAAACAGCCCAGGACCTAACCAAAGCAGACTGGTTTTGGCCTTGAACGGCGGCTTGTACAACACGAAATCACCATAGCGTTCGGTCATAAAATTAATAACATCCTGTTTGGATTTGCCTTGCTCCAGCATTTCAGCCACTTGCCGACGTAAATCAGCGGCCAGTTCTGCGTTGGAATCGGCTATGGTCTGATTTTGACAAACCAGACACCGCAGTTCTGAAGTCAAGCTTTCATATATGGCTTGTTGCTCTGGCGTAGCCAGCTGCTGCGTGTCTACGGCAACAGCCCAGTACGACAGCATCAACAAAACAATAATCGATACGTATTTCATTATGTTCCTGCCTGTAATTTAGTAATTAACGGCAAAAATATGGCCTGAATATCCTCAGCACTGACAGGCCCGGTATGTTTATAGCGCACGATACCTTGCTTATCGACGACAAAGGTTTCAGGAACGCCATACACGCCCCAATCAATACCAATACGGCCATCCTGATCCATAATGCTGACATCGTAAGGGTTACCCAAGCCCTGCAACCAGTTTTTAGCCGCCGCTGGATCATCCTTATAATTTAAACCGACAATGGTCACGGCCTTTTGCTGGGCAAACTGGTTCAGCACCTCATGTTCCTCGCGGCAAGACACACACCACGAAGCCCACACATTAAACAACCACACCTGACCTTTTAAATCAGCCGGCGTTAATTTTTGCTCCGGATTGTCAAGCTTGGCAGCCGAAAAGCTTGGCGCCGGTTTATCGATGAACGGCGACGGAATCTCATTGGGCTTCAGGTTCAATCCCAGACCTAAAAAAATGGCCATCACCACAAAAATCAACAGTGGAAGCAGATATTTCAGCATTAATTCAGTCCTGCTTTTTTAGGTGTGATGCGATAGCGTCTATCGCAAGCCGCCCACAAACCGCCCATCGCCATGAATATCGCACCCAACCATATCCAACGTATAAATGATTTGTAGTAAATACGCATACTCCATGCACCCTTATCATCCAGCGGTTCGCCGATAGCGACAAATAAATCCCTGAACAAACTTGCATCAATCGCGGCCTCAGTCATCGGCATGGTTTGTACGCGATACACCCGTTTTTGCGGTTTCAAGGTAGCCAGCTCTTTACCGTCACGACTTACGGTGACAGTGGCTTGCTGGGCAACGTAATTAGGCCCTTCATTTTGCTTGACACCGTGAAACTTAAAAATATAACCGGACATATCAATACTGTCATCCGGCGCCATGCGCACATCTTTTTCAACACTGTAAGTACAGGTGAAAGTAATGCCGGTAATAAACACTGCAATGCCCAAATGCGCCACCGTCATACCATAAAATCCCGCTGGAACAGTTTTTAAGCGTTCCCAGGAAAAACCCTTTGCCCCTAATCGATCCAGGAAAGACAACACCGTACTGACCACGACCCAGGAGACCAAAACCACACCGATAACCGCGCCCCACGAATAAAACGGCATCATCAACGGCACCAATAATCCAGTCACCAGACAGCCCAGTACCAGCCAACGCACACGCACGGACAGCGCACCGATGTCATCGCGTTTCCAGCGCAACAACATACCTAAACCCACAGCCACCGCCAACGGCGCC
>SBAV01000391.1 GCA_005239965.1 Methylobacter tundripaludum | reverse complement strand
ATACTGAAATGCCGGAAGGTTACGTGCCGCCGAAAGACTGATTGCGGTTATCCGAGAATTAACCGCACAATAGGGCGTGTCACCAATTAAGCTTCAAATGACGATGGAGGCGGGATGGCTGCGACTAAGCAGTTGTAGTCTAATTTATCAATTTTGGCCCAAAATGAAAATTGTTGGCCAGAAGCGCAGCTTCCTGAAAAAAGAAAGCCCCAAGCCACCAATAACATCGGCAACTTGGGGCTTAGGGAGAAATCAGCTTATAAACAAGGGGAAATTAAGCTGACCAAACGCTGTTTCATAAGCGTTCACTTAATTAGACAAAAGAAAAACAAAAAGTTCCGTCGGCGTGAAATTTTTTCTAAAATCCGTACACAATCACCTTGCTGGATTTAATCGATAAATAACAGTAATTTGACCTATACATTGAATCAGGGAGGCGCCGGTATTGTGGCATATTTTCTCGCTAATTTGCTTGCGCTCTTCGCGTTCTGCGCGTATCCTGATTTTTATGAGCTCATGGCTATTGAGTGCTACCTCAATTTCTGCTAGCACCGCATCGGTAAGTCCAGCCTGACCAATCATGACGACGGGGCGTAAGGTATGTGCTTGCGCCTTGAGTTTTTTCCTGTCTATCGCCTGCATTCTTTTATTTCTCAAAATCAAAAATTCATTTTACACCAGAATCACACCTTATGGCGCGCAGTAAAAGCAGCAATCGATGGCTACAGGAACATGTCCAGGACGAATATGTCAAACTTGCACAGGTATACGGCTATCGCTCACGCGCAGTATTTAAGCTGAAAGAAATACAAGAAAAGGATAATATTATTAAGCCGGGGATGAATATCGTCGACCTGGGCGCTGCGCCGGGCGGTTGGTCACAGTTTGCAAAGCCGCTGATCGGCAAGAAAAACAAGCTGATTGCACTGGATATATTGTCGATAAATCCCATTGATGGTGTCGATTTCATACAAGGTGATTTTCGGGATGAGCAGGTTTTTAGCAAATTATTGTCAACGCTTGATGGCGCGCCAGTTGATTTGGTCATGTCGGATATGGCGCCCAACATGAGCGGCAATAGGGAAATCGACCAGCCCAGCGCCATGTATTTAGGGGAGTTGGCATTGGATACGGCAAAAGCGGTGTTAACGAAAAATGGAACTTTTCTGGTTAAAGTATTCCAAGGAGAAGGTTTTGAAACTTTTCACAGCGAAGTGAAACAATCTTTTTCCACTGTGACCATCAGAAAGCCGAAAGCATCGAGACCACGCAGTAATGAAGTTTATATTTTGGCCAAAGGGTTTAAATAATTTGCTTTGCCCCTATCTCTCAAAGTTATTATGAAATTTTTTATACATTATCAGCAGAGCCAATATACTTGGTTTTTTTGCAGATAAATAACGACAGTCAGGAAAGATAAGTCCTGATATAATCATCAAGTCTTTTAAAAATAAGAGCCATCCAGGTTCGGGGCGTGTAAATTGAACGATACGATAAAGAATATAATTTTATGGGTCGTCATTGCTATTGTGTTGATGTCCATCTTTAATAATTTTGCTCCTCAAAATGATCGAGGGGATGCATCATTGTCTTATTCGCAGTTCATTCATGCGGTAAAAGCTGGACAAGTTCAACAAGTGATGATTGACGAGCACGTCATTAAGGGAAAAATGCAGGGTGGTCAGGTATTTAGAACTTACGCTCCTTCTGACACCCACCTGGTTGATGATTTGCTGGCGAATAACGTCGAAATAAAAGCCGTTCCACCAGAACAGCCTTCACTCATCATGCAGCTACTGGTTTCTTTTGGCCCGATGCTATTGCTGATTGGTGTCTGGGTTTTCTTTATGCGCCAAATGCAGGGCGGCGGTGCCGGTGGCCGTAGTGCCATGAACTTTGGCAAGAGCAAAGCCCGTATGCTGGAGGAAGACCAGATTAAAGTCACCTTTGCTGATGTTGCAGGTTGTGACGAAGCCAAAGAAGAAGTGGTTGAAATGGTCGACTTCCTTAAAGACCCAGCCAAATACCAACGCCTGGGCGGTAAAATTCCGCGCGGCGCGTTAATGATCGGGCCTCCAGGTACGGGTAAAACCTTACTGGCCCGCGCTATTGCTGGCGAAGCGAAAGTACCTTTTTTCACTATTTCCGGTTCTGATTTTGTGGAAATGTTCGTAGGTGTCGGTGCATCGCGTGTACGCGACATGTTTGAGCAAGCCAAAAAACACGCACCGTGTATTATTTTCATTGACGAAATCGATGCTGTCGGTCGCCAACGTGGCGCAGGCCTGGGTGGTGGTAACGATGAGCGTGAACAAACGCTGAACCAATTATTGGTTGAGATGGATGGTTTCGAAGGCAATGAAGGCATTATCGTCATTGCTGCAACCAACCGGGCTGATGTACTGGATAAGGCGCTGTTGCGCCCAGGTCGATTTGATCGTCAAGTCGTCGTTGGATTGCCTGATGTCAGAGGCCGTGAACAAATTCTCAAGGTACATTTGAAAAAAGTACCTTCTGCGGATGATGTCATCGTTAAATATATTGCCCAGGGCACTCCGGGTTTCTCAGGCGCCGATCTAGCTAACTTGGTCAATGAAGCGGCATTATTAGCAGCCAGAATGAACAAGCGCTTAATTAATATGAGCGACCTTGAAAAAGCCAAGGACAAATTGATTATGGGTGTCGAACGTCACTCCATGGTCATGAATGAAAAAGAAAAAAAGATGACCGCTTACCATGAAGCAGGCCATGCTATTGTTGGCAAACTGGTGCCTGAACATGATCCAGTTTACAAGGTAAGCATCATGCCACGAGGACGTGCGCTAGGCGTTACCATGTTTTTACCTGAGCGGGATCAATACAGTGCCAGCAAACAGAAACTGGATAGCATGATTTCCAGCCTGTACGGTGGCCGTATTGCTGAAGAAATGATTTTCGGCTGGGAACAGGTCAGTACGGGGGCGTCCAATGACATCGAAAGAGCCACTGAATTAGCCAGAAACATGGTAACCAAGTGGGGCTTGTCGCAACGATTAGGGCCTTTGGCTTACAGCGAAGAAGAAGGGGAAGTCTTTTTAGGGCGTTCGGTAACCCAACATAAAACCGTTGCCGAAGAGACCTCGCATACCATAGACGAGGAAATCCGTTCATTTATTGACCGTAACTACGAACGTGCAGAAAAAATCCTACGGGAAAACATTGATATTCTCCACTCTATGGCCGATGCCTTAATGAAGTATGAAACCATCGACAAATATCAAATTGATGACTTAATGGCACGTATACCCGTCAGAGACCCACAAGGCTGGGATGACACACCTTCTTCGCATGGCGGTATTAAAGCCGATGAGCCCAAAGATAAACTGTCTGATAAATCAATTGGCGAAACAGCCAGGCAAAACTAACCGCCTGCGTCACACTAAAGTAAAGGAGAGATAGGTTTTCTCTCCTTTTTTTTTGAATCATTTAAAGTCAAATCTATTTAAAAATAGCATCGTAGTCATCCAGATAACAAGGATTAAAATCATGACAAAAAAATATTTCGGAACTGATGGCATCAGGGGAAAAGTGGGTGAACCGCCCATTACAGCGGATTTTTTATTAAAACTCGGTTGGGCAGCTGGTCGTGTGTTTGCCAACAAAAGTGATGATTTCGTTTTAGTCGGCAAGGATACGCGCATTTCTGGTTATATGTTTGAATCTGCCCTGGAAGCTGGCTTAACCGCAGCCGGCATGGGCACGCACTTGCTAGGCCCTATGCCTACCCCCGGTATCGCCTATTTGACCCGTACACTTAGAGCGCAGGCTGGCATTGTTATCAGCGCCTCCCACAACCCGTATTATGATAACGGCATCAAATTTTTTTCTACCCAGGGCACGAAATTGCCGGATGAGATAGAGCATGAAATAGAACATTATCTTGATTCACCCATTACCACAGTCGAATCGTCAAAACCGGGTAAAGCTAGGCGTATATCAGATGCTGCCGGCCGCTACATTGAGTTTTGTAAGGCAACAGTGCCCTCGTCGCTGGATTTCTACAACATGAAACTGGTTATCGATTGTGCGCACGGTGCAACGTATCACATTGCCCCGCATGTTTTCAGCGAAGTCGGTGCGGAAGTCATCACCATCGGCGCTGAACCCAATGGCATCAACATTAATGACAACTGCGGCGCAACCAAGCCAGAAGCACTGGCTACTGCGGTATTGGCACATCAGGCCGACTTGGGCATTGCCCTGGATGGCGACGGTGACCGTTTAATCATGGTCGATCACAAGGGCGAAATCGTTGACGGTGATGAGCTTATCTACATTATTGCCAAATCAAGGCTGGATGTTGGCCAAATGACGGGGCCGGTAGTCGGCACATTAATGACCAATCTCGGTATGCAACATGGCCTGCAAAAACTGGGCATAGAGTTGCTCAGGGCGAAAGTGGGTGACCGGTATGTCATGCAGCTATTGGAAGAACATAAAGGCATTTTGGGAGGCGAAAATTCAGGGCATATCATTTGTCTTGATAGAACCACAACCGGTGATGGCATTATTGCCGCCCTGCAAGTTATGGCAGAAATAGAAAGAACGGGGAAAAGCCTGCATGAATTAAAATCGGCTATGCAAAAGTATCCGCAGGTTTTGGTTAATGTGAAAACAAAGCAAAAAATAAATCCTGACAGCAACGAAAGCATTCAAAGCGAAGTAAAAGCCATTGAGAAAAAACTTGGCAATGAAGGCCGGGTGCTGCTGAGATCATCCGGTACCGAGCCATTAATTCGGGTGATGATAGAAGGGCAGGATGAAGAAACAGTCACAAATTACGCCCATCATCTTGCCGACAAAGTCAAAGAAGCAATAGGTGCTTGAATTTATAACCGTTAAATTATATTATACTCGGATTTATTTTGTTGGGGATAACGATGCGTAGATCGCTGGTTGTAGGTAATTGGAAAATGAATGGGACACTTGCAAGTGCAGAAGCCCTTGCAAAAGGTGTTATTGCTGGCTTGAGCCCCAGTAGTGCCGATGCGGCCATTTGCGCACCGTATGTTTTTTTACCCAAATTACAAGACCTTGTTAAGGGTACTAACCTTGCGTTAGGCGCTCAAAATGTCGCTGATAAAGAGTCAGGCGCATTTACTGGGGAAATTTCCGCCGCCATGCTGAGCGAAGTCGGTTGCAAGTACGCGATTGTTGGCCATTCGGAAAGACGCACCTATTACGGCGATACTAACGAATCAGTGGCAGCACGTTTCTGCCAGGCGCTTTCTAAAGGTGTTATTCCTATCTTGTGCATAGGCGAAACCTTGGAGCAACGCGAGCAAGACCAGACTTTTGCTGTCATTGACGAACAGCTAGCTGCCGTTATCAATGCAGCGGGCATTGCTGCGTTTGCGGGTGCGGTGATTGCTTATGAACCTGTCTGGGCCATTGGTACCGGAAAAACAGCAACAGACGAGCAAGCACAGGAAGTACACCACTACATTCGTCAATATCTCGCAGCTAAAGACCAAACCATTGCCGATAACATGCAAATCCTGTACGGCGGTAGTGCGAAACCTGATAATGCTAAAGGCTTGTTCGCCATGCCTGACATTGACGGCGGACTCATAGGCGGTGCATCATTGGATGCAGACTCCTTTTTAAAAATTTGTCATTCGGTTTAAGGCGCTTAAGCTGTCATGTATCAAGTAATTATTGCGGTTCACGTATTATTGGGATTAGGTATCATCGGTTTGGTGATGATGCAGCAGGGCAAAGGTGCTGACGCGGGCGCGTCTTTTGGTACCGGCTCTGCGGGTTCTGTTTTTGGTGCTCAAGGCGCAGCATCGTTTTTGTCCAGAACTACAGCCATCTTGGCTACCTTATTTTTTATCACCAGTCTTGGTCTTGCAGTAATCAACGGACGTAAAGGCCCTACTTTAGACATAATGAACACGCCAGCTGCTGTGGATACCCCCAGTGTACCTGCTGTTCCCGTTACACCCAGTACTGATAGCGTACCTAGTGTTGATAGCACACCAAGCAACATAGATGATGTGGTTAAGCCACCTTCCATGTCGCAAACCGCCGCTCCTGAGGTAAAAACAGAAGCCCCTGCTCCAGTTGCGGATGCTCCAAAAGCTGAAGTTCCAGCTGTTGCACCGAAAGCAGCAGAGATAGAAAAAATTGAAGTGCCTAAAGCTGAGCCGATTAAGCCTGTAGTTGAAGAAAAAGTCGAAAAGAAGCCAGCGGCAAAGCCAGAAAAGACAAAAGCAGAAAAAGGCAAAGACAAAAAAGCGCATAAATCTGACAAGAAACATAAGTCAGACAAAGACAAGAAATAACAAGGTTTAGTTATTTTTTGCCTGAAATTTTACGACAATGATATTGCCGATGTGGTGAAATTGGTAGACACGCCATCTTGAGGGGGTGGTGACGCAAGTCGTGCCGGTTCAAATCCGGCCATCGGTACCAAATGATTATTTATTGAGATTCAATAAAGTACAAAAACCCGTATTCCGTAAGGTCTAGCGGGTTTTTTATTGTCCAACGTAGTCCAACAAAAACCATCCAACCGATATTCCGCACCCCGCTATTCGAAATTTGCATATAATTTGACATACCGTTTTCCAAGCATGTAAGTCAATTGGTTATGGTATTCGTTGCAATT
>SBAV01000526.1 GCA_005239965.1 Methylobacter tundripaludum | reverse complement strand
GGATCATTCTGGAAGAAATAAACAATACTTCAATCCAACCAGTTTAGGAGTGACTCCGGATGGGATGATTGTGGTTGCTGCTGATTCGGGAACTGGCCAAGCCAATGCAAACTTCCCGGCTTCATTGAAAAATGTCATTTCCGTACAATCGATAAAGCAAGCAGATACTGATAGTAACAATATTGCCCAAACACTAACTGCACCCGGCGAAAAAATACTTACTACGCTACCGTATGGCACTTACGATTTTATCTCAGGCAGTTCTATTGCCACCGCTGAAGTTTCAGGCATTATTGCCTTATTACTAGAACTTAAACCTGATTTAACCTTGGTTGAAACCCAGTCCATACTGCAAAAAGCTGAATTACCACCCAAAATTAGCGCCTTTCCAGGCATTAATGCCAACACCGCAGTATTGGCTTTATGCGAAGTAGTGAATTGTCCACAGAATGTAAGCATCTTGTCTCGTCAGTGTCTGGATTGTCGCACTCCAGGCCAAGGGGATGGACAAATTTGGTAAACGGCAAAATCTACCCAGGAACTGGAGAAGCGCCGTTCCGCTGCCTGTGAAAGGCTACTTTCTTAAACTTGCTGCATCAGTATCTTGACAGGAAGGCCCACTATAATGTGGCAAACCAAAAGCGTCCGCCACCGCAGCACAAGTAATCCTACCCCGATAGGTGTTCAGGCCGTATCTTAACGCCGGATCCGTATGCAAGGCCGGTAATCCTTGTTCAGCTAGGCGCAGCACATAGCCTTCTGTTTGATTGTTCAGTGCAAAAGTACTGGTGCGCGGCACTGCTCCCGGCATATTGGCGACACAATAATGCACAATCCCATCAACTTCATAAGTTGGATGGCTATGTGTCGTTGGCCGGGTGGTTTCAACGCAGCCCCCCTGATCTACAGCCACATCCACAATAACCGCACCGCTACGCATGTGCTGCAACATGTCGCGCGTAATTAGCCAGGGTGCGCGTCCACCAGGAATTAATACGGCCCCGATAACCAGGTCGGCTTGATAGACGCTCTCTTCAATACTGTGGCTATTGCTGATGCGTGTTTGTAATTGTCCACGGTATATATCGTCCAAATATTTCAAGCGCTCATGATTGACATCAAGAACGGTGACCTGGGCACCCATGCCAACGGCGATGCGGGCCGCATTGCTGCCAACAATGCCGGCACCCAAAACGACCACATTTGCTGGAGCAACACCAGGAACACCGCCCATGAGTACGCCGCGACCCCCGTGCGATTTTTGCAAGTAAACGGCGCCTACCTGCGTAGCCATGCGCCCGGCAACTTCACTCATCGGGATGAGCAACGGCAATCTGCCGTCTTCTGCTTGTACCGTTTCGTAGGCGATGCCGGTGGTTCCGCTTGCTAGCAACGCTTCAGTCAATGGCCTGTCCGAGGCTAAATGCAAATAGGTAAACAGCAGCAAATCCTGACGTAAATAGTGATATTCGGCAGCCACCGGTTCTTTCACTTTGATCACTAATTGGGATGACCAGGCTTCTTCTGCGGTAGCCACGATTTGGGCGCCAGCACCCTGGTATTCTGCATCCAGAATGGCGCTGCCTTCACCCGCACTTTTTTGGACTAATACCTGATGTCCACGCCGGGTTAAGGCTTTGACAGTGCCTGGGGTTATTCCAACTCGGTTCTCGTTATCTTTAATTTCCTTGGGTACCCCAATTAGCATAGCCTGGCTCCTGATGGTTCATAAAACATTTGAAATATTATATCCCGGCCTGATACTGCCGTCGCCGCCTAAAGTCCGGTATGGTTCATAGCGTTTTTATTGTGCCTTGCTTCTGGGCTGAATGGGTTATTTCAATAGCCATACTCTATACTGTTTGCTAATGCGGCATTACTCTATGAATTTAGTTGGATTTGTCGCAGGGATTGTAAGCATATTGAATGCGGTTTTTAGGCTGATTTGCCAAAAATTGCGTGTCTAAATCAACACTATCCGAACCTCTGTCTGTATGGGATAATAGAAAATTGTAATCGCAAATGCGTTTTATCAACTGTACTCCAGAATGTTCGCTCTCAGTGTTATGGCCAAAAGGAAATAAACAGTGGATGAGAATAAAAAGAAAGCCTTAGGCGCTGCTTTGATGCAAATTGAGAAGCAGTTTGGCAAAGGTTCTGTCATGCGTATGGGCGATGTTTCCGCATCGCGTGATATTGATGTGGTGTCTACCGGCTCTTTAGGCTTGGATATTGCCTTGGGCTGCGGTGGTTTGCCGCGTGGGCGTATTGTTGAGATTTATGGGCCGGAATCATCCGGTAAAACCACGTTGACTTTGCAGGTGATTGCAGAAATGCAAAAACTGGGTGGCACGGCAGCTTTTGTGGATGCCGAACATGCGCTTGATCCCGGCTATGCAGAAAAAATCGGCGTTAATGTCGATGAATTGCTGGTTTCCCAGCCCGATACCGGCGAACAGGCTTTGGAAATTGCCGATATGCTGGTACGTTCCGGGGCGGTTGATATTGTCGTTATTGATTCGGTTGCCGCGTTAACGCCAAAAGCGGAAATTGAAGGCGACATGGGCGATTCGCACATGGGTTTGCAGGCGCGATTGATGTCGCAGGCGCTGCGAAAATTAACCGGCAATATTAAACGCGCCAACACGCTGGTGATTTTTATCAACCAGATTCGCATGAAAATCGGCGTGATGTTCGGTAGCCCTGAAACCACCACCGGCGGTAATGCGCTTAAGTTTTACGCTTCGGTGCGCCTGGATATCCGTCGGATTGGCTCGGTTAAAAAGGGCGAAGAAGTTATCGGCAATGAAACCCGCGTAAAAGTGGTAAAAAACAAGGTTGCACCGCCGTTTAAACAGGCTGAATTTGAAATTTTATATGGCGAAGGGATTTCCTTTTTAGGCGAATTGGTGGATTTGGGTGTGGCTTACGGCTTTATCCAAAAAGCCGGTTCCTGGTACAGTTACGGTGATGAAAAAATTGGCCAAGGCAAAGATAATGCCAAAATATTTTTGAAAGAACACCCCGAAAAAGCCAAAGAAATCGAAGCCAAAATACGCGCCCAGGCATTCAGCAAACCGATTGCGGTACTTGAAGCCGTAGAGTGAAATTACGGTGGATGACGAAATCAGTCCTCTAGTTGTTGAAATCAAGGCTGTGTGTCTGCGTTTATTGGCAAGGCGCGAGCACAGCCGGCAGGAATTACTGAACAAATTGCAGTTAAAAGGCTATGGCAAGGAAGACTGCTCGCCGGTGATCGAAGCTTTAACGAATCAAGATTGGCAAAGTGATCGCCGGTATTCAGAAAATTATGCCCGATCCTGTATCCAACGAGGCTATGGGCCAATTTATATTGCGTATAACTTGCGGCAACAGGGCGTGGCTTGTGTTGATCTTGAAACCATCGTTGAAGAAATGGTAGGTAGCTGGACGGAGCAGATTGAACAAGTTTACGCCAAAAAATATGGCCAAACGCCTGTGTTAGATCAAAAGGAATGGGCAAAGCGCAGTCGTTTTCTGCTGCAAAGGGGCTTTTCTCAGGCGATGATCAGCGCCTTGTTTGATGATTTATAAACTACTCCGTTGATACTGCATAGAACACGGGTAGCACTGATTGAACGGATTTACGTGCTTTTCCACCTGTGACTATCAGTTAAATCCGTGTTCAATTGTTTTTGCTGGGTAGTAAAAAATCTTTTACCGAAGAACACCACATCCGTGTTCCAGTCGAATCAACATCAGCTGAATAATTGCGGCATCTTTAAAGTTATAATAAACAACCTTCGCTCTTAAAATCGTTTATCTACTATGAAAAAAATGACTAGCGCACAACTGCGTTCTGCCTTTCTGGAGTTCTTTCGTCAACGTGGCCATGCGGTGCTGCCGTCCAGTTCTTTGGTGCCTGGCAATGATCCCACCCTGTTGTTTACCAACGCAGGTATGGTGCAGTTCAAGGATGTGTTTTTGGGGCGCGACCATCGTGATTACAACAAGGCTGCCACTAGCCAACGCTGTGTCCGTGCCGGTGGCAAACACAACGACCTGGAAAATGTCGGTTATACCGCGCGGCACCATACATTTTTTGAGATGTTGGGTAACTTCAGTTTTGGCGATTATTTCAAGAAAGAAGCGATACAGTATGGCTGGGATTTTTTAACCCAGGTGTTGGACATTCCCCCCGAAAAGCTGTGGGTTACCGTTTTTGAAGAAGATGCCGAAGCCGAAAGTATCTGGTTGAATGATATAGGTGTCGATCCCAGTCGTTTTTCAAAGATTGGTGCCAAAGATAATTTCTGGTCTATGGGCGATGTTGGGCCTTGCGGGCCGTGTTCGGAGATTTTTTACGACCATGGCGCACATATTCCCGGTGGCCCGCCAGGATCGCCTGATGAAGACGGCGACAGGTACATCGAGGTCTGGAACCTGGTGTTCATGCAGTACGATCGTGCCGCCGATGGTACATTGACGCCATTGCCCAAACCTTCGGTGGATACCGGCATGGGCTTGGAGCGTATTGCTGCTGTTTCGCAAGGCGTACACAGCAATTATGAAATCGACTTGTTCCAAAATTTGTTAGCTGCTGCGGCTAAATTGGCCAATACCACCGATCTCAATAACAGTTCGCTGCGTGTCATTGCCGACCATATCCGTTCCTGCGCGTTTCTGGTTGCCGATGGCGTCATGCCATCCAATGATGGCCGGGGTTATGTATTGCGGCGCATTATTCGCCGCGCCATACGACACGGTTATCGCTTAGGCATCCACGATACTTTTTTCTACAAACTGGTCGCCCCTTTGGCTGAAGAAATGGGCGAGGCTTATCCAGAATTAAAACAGGCACAAGCGCAAGTGGAGCGCGTGCTGAAAAAAGAGGAAGAACGCTTTGCCGAAACCCTTGAACAGGGCATGAAAATTCTGGAGACCTGTGTCGCCAAGCTGGAAGGCTCGGTTATTCCAGGCGATACGGTTTTCCAACTGTATGACACCTACGGTTTCCCCGTTGACTTGACTGCCGATTTTGCCCGTGAGCATCACCTGACCGTCGATCATGCCGGATTTGAAACGGCAATGTCGGCGCAGCGTGACAGGGCACGGTCTGCCAGCAGCTTTAACGCCGATTACGACCAGGACATCAAGCATGACGGCCAAACCGAATTTACCGGTTATGAGTATTTGGAAGATCAGGTACATATCGTTGGTATCTACAAAAAAGGCGAATTGGTTGATCGCCTACAGGCCGGTGATGAAGGTCTGATTATTTTGGATAAAACGCCGTTTTATGCCGAATCTGGCGGACAGGTGGGTGATTGCGGCCAAATTGTTGCCAATGGTGCCGTGTTTGAGGTCTCCGATACCCAAAAGCAAGGCGCTGATCTGTTTTTACATAGAGGCAAACTGATTTCTGGTACGTTAACTAAAGATCAATTATGTGATGCCCGTGTCAGTGCTGCCGATAGAAAAGCGACCGAACTCAACCATTCGGCGACGCATTTGCTTCATGCAGCACTAAGGCAGGTTTTGGGTGAGCACGTTACCCAGAAAGGCTCGCTGGTTAATCCTGAACGTTTGCGTTTCGATTTTGCCCATTTTGAACCGATGACAGCCGATGAAATCACCAAAATTGAGACGCTGGTCAACGAACAAATTCGCTTGAACAATCCAGTGTCTGCACAGCTTATGGACAAGGAGCAAGCGGTTAAAGCAGGTGCCATGGCCTTGTTCGGTGAAAAATACGGCGCGGAAGTCAGGGTGTTAAAAATCGGCGATTTCTCTACCGAACTGTGTGGCGGTACCCATGTCGAGCGGGCAGGGGATATTGGCTGCTTTAAAATTATCAGCGAAACTGGCGTTGCCGCTGGCGTCAGACGTATAGAAGCGGTTACTGGTGCTGGTTGTCTGGATTGGATAGCCAGTCGTGATAAGGCGTTGACCATGATTGCCGGCTTATTAAAAAGCGCCCCTGAAAAAGCGGCGGAAAAGGTTGAGCAGTTGCTGGAAAAAACCAGGGTGTTGGAAAAACAGCTAGAGCGCTTGAATTCCAAGTTAGCCAGTTCAGCAGGTGATGAGCTCAGT
>SBAV01000047.1 GCA_005239965.1 Methylobacter tundripaludum | reverse complement strand
CTGAAAATGCTGTATTAGGCATCAAAAATATCAGCCCTAACGCAATAATTTCTCAAAAGCCTCCAGCGTCACCGGCTCGCCGAACAGCCAGCCCTGATACAGCGGGCAGCCGTGCAGCTCCAGAAAATCGCGCTGGCCTTTTGTTTCCACCCCCTCGGAAATCACTTCGATGTCAAGATTTTTGGTCATGCCGATGATGGTCTGCACAATGACGGCATCGGATGGCTTAATGCCGATATTATGCACAAAAGACTGGTCGATCTTGATCTGATCCAGCGGCAACTGGGTCAGGTAGGACAGGGAGGAATAGCCGGTGCCAAAGTCGTCCAGCGAGAAATGCACGCCAATTTCCCTGAGTGCCTTCATTTTGAGGATGGTATCGGCAATGTTATCAAGCACCAGGCTCTCCGTCAGTTCGAGCTTGAGCTTACTGGGATTGATGGCAAATTTCTCTATCTCGTTACAGACAAGCCGTACAAAATCAGGCTGGTGGAACTGGCGTGCGCTGACATTGACCGCAAGCTGCAAATTGCCGGCTTGCGGATGGTTTTCCCATTGCTTGATCTGGGCACAGGCGGTTTCCAGCACCCATTGGCCAATGGGCAGGATAAGCGCCGTTTCCTCAGCGGCCGGAATGAAGTCCAGGGGCGAAACCAGCCCACGTTCCGGATGTTGCCAGCGTATTAAAACTTCGGCACCAATGACCTGACCATTGCAGTTTACCTGCTTTTGGTAATACAGCCTGAATTGCTTTTCCGCCAAGGCACGGCGCAGATCCCGCACCAGCCTGACACGGGCTTCGATTGCCGATTGCATCTTCGGGTCAAAAAAACGCAAGGTGTTTCGCCCCGCTGCCTTGGCCTGGTACAAGGCAATATCCGCCCGCTTTAGCAGTTCGTCCGCCGGATGTTCATGATTGTTAAACAGGACCACTCCGATGCTGGGGGTACTGCTGTGTTCATGGCCGTCAAGTTGGTAAGCCTCATTGAGGGTGGCGATGATTTTTTCACCGGAAATTTTGGCTTGGGCGGCGGCCTCGCCAACATCCATGCTCAAGTTTTTCAGCAGCACCACAAACTCATCGCCCCCCAACCGGGCCACCGTATCATTTTCACGCACGCAACTGACCAGCCGCCGCGCTACTTGCCGCAACAGCAGATCGCCCTTGTTGTGGCCGAGGGTGTCATTCAGCGCCTTGAAGTTATCCAGGTCAATAAACAGCAACGCCCCTGTCAAGCCACGGCGTTCGCTCGACACCAGTTCCTGTTGCAGCCGGTCCAGTAACAGCCGCCGGTTGGGCAGTTCGGTGAGGGGATCATAGAAGGCCAGGCGCTCAATTTCGTCCGTCGCCGCTTTTTGGTCAGTGATGTCGACATAAGCCGCAACATAGTGGGTGACCGTGCCATCATTGTCTTTTACGGCATTGATGAGGGCCCAGTTGGGATAGATTTCGCCGTTCTTGCGCCGGTCCCAGATCTCTCCGGTCCAGGCACCGGTACACTGGAGGCTCTCCCACATCCCGGCGTAAAAATCCGCATCGTGGCAGCCCGATTTAAGGATGCGCGGCATCCGGCCTACCGCCTCTTCAGCCGTATAGCCGGTGGTTTCGGTAAAGGCCCGGTTCACCTTCAGGATGACGCCGCTGGCATCGGTGACCATCATGGCTTCCTGTGTTTCAAAAGCGATGGCCGCAATGCGCAGCTCCTCGGTCTGCCTGCACTGGGTGATATCGGCAAGGATGATACGCAGCTGTGAGGCGGCATTGTCGCCAGCCCAGCACAAGCAATCAAAATGGGTATGCCGTGTAGCCCCATCGGCGCGCTTCAATGGCAGGTCGAAACATTGCCTTTCCCCTACGGTGTCCTTCATCATCATGAGGAACAGACGATGCCAGCGGTCTTTGTCCTGGTCGTCGATAAATCGGGCAAAGCACCGGTTAATAAGATGCTTGCGTTCCATACCGAGCAATTTCGCACCAGTGAGATTGATTTCAGAAATCATGCCTTCTGCGGTAAGCGTAAGGTAACCGACCGGGGCAAAATCGTACAGTTCAAGATAATGGGCGTACGAGGTTTCCAGGGCAACCTGCATCCTGTGCAATTCCTCGTTTTGCATCTCCAGTTCTATTTGGCGCACATGCAGTTCGCGCAGGAGTTCATCGGTATCCAGAGCCGAGGGTGGCTCTTTTTCCGGTTCGACCTTGGCCAATTGCGCTTCAGCCTTTGCCCGCAACCGTTGTAGCCTTTGATTTATCTCGTCTGGGTTATCACTCATGAATTTATTTCCATCGACAACAGGATCATCTGGGGCGCACCGACCTTGCCGACAATGCGGCGGGCATTCAGCAGCATCTTGCGGTGGCCAATGCCGGGAAAATCATGTTCTACAGCATATTTTTCAAAAGCTTCATCACGCACCAGCATCGTTTCCAGCAATTCGCGCAAGCGAGGGATATCCCACTGCTGGTTGCCAATCTGGTAAATCGGGCGGCCCAGCGTCTGCTCCGGCGTAATCTGGAACTCCCGGTAAAACGGGTTACTGGCAGAGATCACCTTCAGGGCGCCATCGAGCACAATGAACGGTTCACGTATGGTTTTGACAATACTTTCGGCCAGCAGCAGCAGCGCCTCTTGCGTCGCTATGGCCTTGATGCGTACGGTGATGTCGGTAAACGTCAGCACCACGCCGTCAATCACGTTATCCAGCGTGCGGTAAGGCTGGATGCGCGCCAGCGTCCAGGTGCCATCGCCAATGTCCAGCTCGCGTTCATAAGGGATCAGGGTTTCAAGCACGGATTGGGCGGCGGGTAATAGCTCATCCCCTACTACAACCGATCGGATGTCGTTTAAAGGGCAGCCCACGTCCGAAGCGGCTAGGCGATAGACATGCACTGCATCGCGGGTGAAGCTGCGTATCT